>CANMNM010000027.1 GCA_947499275.1 Actinomycetota bacterium
CTCTGGGGCAATTCGCAAATAGAGGTCTATTCCAAATGCATTTGAGTGGGTAATAAACGGTCGAGCCGTTGCGCCCCCCGGTTGCGTTTGCAACATTGGAGTTTCTATTTCAAGGTACTCGCGATTTGATAATGACGTGCGTAGCGCAGAAACGGCTTTGACTCTGGTTCGAGCCATGACCTGCGCTTCCGGGCGCATAATTAGATCTACGTAACGCTGGCGTACACGCGACTCTTCATTCATTTCTTTATGAGCAACGGGGAGTGGGCGTAACGATTTTGCCGCCATGCTCCACGAATCAACATAAACGGAGAGTTCGCCGCGCTTGGATGAAATTACTTCACCTTGAACAAAAATTTGATCACCGAGATCAACGAGAGCTTTCCAGTCCGCCAAACTTTCTTCACCCACCTGGCCAAGGGACACCATTGCCTGAATGGTTTCACCGCTGCCCGCAGCAATCGTCGCGAAAGCTAATTTCCCGGTATTACGGCTAAAAATTACCCGGCCAGCGATTCCTACGGTGACGCCCGTTGACGCTTCCGCCTCCAAATGACCGTATTGTTCGCGCAATTTTGTGATGGATGACGTGATGGGGAGGGATACCGGATAGGCCTGCAACCCTCTATCCAGCAATGCCTGGCGCTTGTCGCGCCGGATCTGGACCTGCTCGGGAACGTCTAACTCGTCACTCACAGTCGCTAAGGCTATTAGAAGCACGTCACACACAAACTTGGACCTAGACTCACCGGCGTGAGCCTTTCGCATCCACTATTTAGCCCCAGTTCGATCAAAGGGGTGCTCTTTGATTTTCATTCAACCTTGGTTGATCAAGGCAGTAGTGAATTATGGCTAGAGATCGCTTGCGAAAGTGTGGAACTTGATCCGCTGGAATACACAGAGATTGTGCCCAAGTTGAATTCGATAGTTGAATTTGCCCGAATTGAGGATCCACAACACACCCGAGATCTCAGCGGGGCAGCCCACGAAGAAATCTTCACTCGCCTTCTCGGCGATTTCACCGAGGAACCACTCACCTCGGCGCTCTACTCAAGTCTTACCCAAGCATGGTTTCCCTATGACGACACACTCCCTGTCCTGGATGCCCTACGCGAGCAAGGAATCACGACCGCGATCATTTCCAACATTGCAATCGACCTAAACGAGATTATGGCTCGAATGGGTATTGCGAACTGTGTTGATCATGTCTTTACTTCAGCGCAGTTAGGTTACGTTAAACCGAATCCTGAAATTTTTCTTGCAGTGAGCGAAGCCATCGGAATTGGCCCGGAGGACCTACTCATGGTTGGAGACAATGCGATTGATGACGGTGGCGCCGGCGCTGCGGGGATTCGAACTTTGATTCTTCCCCGAACGAGCGGACCCATTCACGGTCTTGCCACAGTACTCGGCGTAGTCGCTGGATCTCGTGCTCTTGATTCTTAGCTTTTGCTAGGACGGGTTTTGCTAGGCCTGGTTTTTTTCAAAAAGTAGCGCCAGACCCAACAGGGTCAGATCCGGCTCATGATGGGTAATACTTCGCGACTCGTTAACAACCACCTGACTAAGCCCACCGGTTGCAACGACCGCTGTGACGGCACCAATTTCTTCGATGATCCGGCCAACTAAACCGTCCACCTGACCGGCAAATCCAAAGACCGCACCTGATTGAAGAGCCTCAACCGTGTTTTTCCCAATTACCGAACGCGGAGCTACCAATTCAACCTGCCGTAATTGCGCTGCACGTTGAGCCAGCGCTTCAATTGAAATTTCAATTCCTGGCGCTAATGCGCCACCGAGGAACTCACCTTTCTCGGACACTACGTCGAGGTTGGTCGAAGTTCCAAAATCAACAACGATGCAAGGACCACCAAAAAGATGGTGGGCCGCGAGTGTATTAACAATTCGGTCCGCTCCAACCTCTTTCGGGTTGTCCGTAAGTATCGGGACCCCCGTTTTGATTCCAGGCTCAACAATCACGACGGGAAGATGCGAATAGTAGCGCTCCATCATGAGCCGCATTTGGTGTAAAACTGCTGGCACGGTGCTACACAAAGCAACACCCGTGGCCTCAGGTTCATCTTCAAGTAAACCGCGGTACTTCAGCGCAAGCTCGTCAGCAGTCTGCGCTGGGTCGGTGTTAATCCGCCACGATTTGTGAAGGACCCGATTTTCATATAGGCCAATAACCGTATTGGTGTTTCCCACATCAATCGCGAGCAGCATTAGATCATCTCCATCCGAAGATCGGCACCAATATCGAGAACGGGCGCAGAGTGGGTAATCGCCCCAACCGCAACGTAGTCAACGCCGGTAGTCGCTACATCGGCAGCCGAGTCGATTGTGAAACCTCCCGATGCCTCCAACTTCGCACGGCCAGCAGTGACTTTGACTGCTTCTCTCAATTCGTCAATCGAGAAATTATCCAGCAGCACTAGGTCTGCCCCGACCGTGAGGGCTTCCTCTAGTTGATCAAGGGAATCGACCTCGACTTCAACCGGGAGGTCGGGGAAACACTTCTTAATTAGTTCATAAGCCTGCGCAACCCCACCGGCAGCCACCACGTGATTGTCTTTGATCAGGGCTGCGTCTGAGAGGTTCATCCGGTGATTGAGTCCCCCGCCACACCTCACCGCATATTTTTCCAGTGTTCTAAGTCCGGGAGTTGTCTTTCGGGTATCACGCACTTTGGTACCTGATTCCCCCAGCGCTGTGGCCCAAGCCTGGGTGGCTGTTGCGATCGCGCTGAGATGACTCAGCAAATTCAGTGCGGGACGTTCCCCCTGCAGTAGTACTCGAGTAGGCCCGGTGATCGATATGAGAACCTGACCTGCGAGGACGTTTTCGCCGTCACTTACCGGAGTCTTAATCGACACTGAATCGCCACCCAGAATCACGAATACAGCTGCTGCGACCGGGATCCCGGCAATTGTTCCGGCTTCTCGGGCCACCAAGTCCAATATAGAAACCTGATCAATGGGGATAGTTGCAATTGAGGTCACGTCACCGTTGTCGTCGCAGTCCTCATGTAGGGCGCGCAGGGCAACCTCGGATACATCGAGGGGATTGAGGCCACCGGCAATCAGTTGGTCTGCCAGTTCCTTCTTGATTTTGTGCGACTGCATCAGGTCCCTATTCCAGTGGTCGTTGTGATCAATTCACCATCGGGTGACCGGTGTGAAACTAGCCGAACCTCAAAATCAGTGCTGCTCTCGGGGTAGTCCTCGCGCCAATGTGAACCGCGCGTCTCTTTCCGAGCTAATGCATTTGCGATTAACACCTGGGACACCGTGAACAGGTTTGCACTCTCCCAATCTTCGGTACATGCACGAGCACCAGTGCGTTCGATATTGGCCAGCCACTCTTGCGCGTGGGTAAGCGATTCCTCGCTGCGCAGAACACCGGCATTTCGATCCATCACGCTCTGCATATCTCGTCTCACTCGGTGCGGGATTAAAAATGAATCTTGGGAAGAGTCGGCTTTCACCGGGTGACCTACAAGTTGATCCGAGTCAATGGCGTTCATGATCCGGCGCGAATACACCAAACCTTCCAGGAGCGAATTGGATGCAAGGCGATTTGCTCCGTGGACTCCGGTACAGGCAACTTCGCCCGCTGCGTAAAGACCGGGAATGCTCGTTCGGCCAAAAAGGTCTGTCACCACACCACCAGAGACGTAGTGCTGGGCGGGACCTACCGGGATTAGGTCGGTCACCGGATCGATACCGCGTGATCTTGCACTTGCAAGAATTGTGGGGAATCGACGTACCCACGTGTCAGCACCCAACATGCGGCCATCAAGCCACACATGCGATGAAACCGATGCGCGCATTACCTTCATTATTTCTTTTGCAACTACATCACGGGGGGCTAAGTCACCAAGCTCGTGAATTGAATCCATGAAAGGCTGTAAGTCTGGGTCAAGGAGACGCGCACCTTCACCTCGAACGGCCTCACTGACAAGTGGCTGTTGGCCTTTAGCGAGTGGACCGAGCCACAAAACGGTTGGATGAAACTGCACGAACTCGAGGTCCGCGACACTCGCGCCTGCTCGTAGTGCAAGTGCAATGCCATCACCCGTTGAAACATAAGGATTAGTGGTTTGTCCAAAAACTTGACCGAAACCGCCCGTAGTCAAAATTACGGCTGGGGCTAGAGCCGCTCCAATGCCATCACGCTGTCCCGACCCCATGACGTGCAGGGTCACCCCCTGAGCCGCGCCATCTTCGTCGGTCAAAAGGTCAAGGGCCAGTGCGTTCTCAACAATTTCAATTCCTGGGTCAGTAAGAACCGCGGAGACCAACGCCCGAGAAATTTCGGCACCGGTTGCATCACCCCCTGCGTGTGCAATGCGGTCGCGGTGATGGCCACCTTCTCTGGTGAGCGAAATTTCACCGCTCGGATCGAGATCAAAAATTGCACCCAAGGTGATTAAATCCCGGACAGCCTGCGGTCCTTCTGTGACGAGAACCTCGACAGCCTGTGGATTACACAACCCGGCGCCGGCAGTTATAGTGTCATCTCGGTGTTCTGAAGGTGAATCATCTTCTGCAAGTGCCGCTGCAATCCCGCCCTGTGCCCAGCGCGTTGATCCTTCATCTATTTGAGCCTTCGTCAGGATCACAACGCTTCGACCCGTACGACGGGCGTGAATTGCTGCAGAAAGGCCGGCGACGCCTGAACCGATCACGATCACGTCAGCCGTGATCTGCCAACCGGGTGAATCCGAGGTCAGCCACCGTGGGATGTGAATGTCACTCATCTGGATTCACTCCGCCCAGCGGCACATTGTCAATCAAACGAGTTGACCCAAGGAGACCGGCAAAGAGTATTCGACCTTGTGTTGCATTTTCTGTTCCGACAAGCTCACGTGAGAGATCAGGTGTCATAGCGACTAGATAAGAAGTTGTGATCTGCGCGGATAGCGCGTCCCGCGCTGCATTTAGTTTCGCGTCAATGTTTCCTTCAACTGCCTGTGCCGCGAAGAGAGCTCGAGATATCGAAGCCGCTTCAGTGCGCTGCTCGGGGCTGAGGAAAGTATTGCGCGAACTCATAGCCAATCCATCGGGCTCGCGTCGCGTTTGCACTCCAACGACTTTAACGGGGAAGTTCAGTTGTTGCACCATATGCGAAATAAGCGCTAACTGCTGGTAGTCCTTTTCACCAAAAGCCGCAAAGTTTGGTTGAACTAGGTTCAGAAGTTTCGCAACAATTGTGAGCATTCCGGCAAAATGCCCGGGACGGTCAACCCCTTCGAGTATCGAACCCAATGGTCCTGGTTGCACGCTGACATACTGAGAGGTTTGCGTCCCGCCGGGATACATCTCACTCACGCTAGGGGCAAACACAATGTCAACACCACTGGCCTCGCACTGTGCAAAATCACTTTCCAATGTCCTTGGGTATTGCGAGACATCGGTTTCATTCCCAAACTGGGTTGGATTCACAAAAATTGACACGATAACTTGGCCACCAGGGCCAACCAATGCCCTTGATGCATCAACGAGGTCCAGGTGCCCTTGATGCAGTGCACCCATTGTTGGAACAAAAGCCCGAACGACCCCCGGCTCTCGTGTCAGATCACCGATGTCGTGGATTAACTTGGTCATGTTTTCTCGCCTAATTCAATGAGAAGATCCGCTGCTTGGTCAACGGAAAGCAGACCTGCGGCAAGTGCTCGGTCGGTTGCTAGCCGGGCGAGGGCGCGATACGCACTTTGTGAACTTGGACGGTCCTGCAACGCGTCAAGGTGTTTGCGAATCACTTCGCAGTCTCCGCGAGCAACCGGACCGGTGAGGCCTTTGTCTCCAAGTCGCAAAGCATTATCAAGGGAAGCGCTCAGAAGTGGTGCAAGTAGACGCTGTGGACTTTCCATTCCTGACTGTGCCAAAAGAGATGCGGCCTCGTTGACAAGGACATTGAGATAGTTTGAACCCAAGACCATCGCGGTGTGGTAAATCGCTCGTGACTCTTCAGGGACCCAAACCGGCTCGCCGCCCATCTCAACCACGAGTGCTTCGGCTACAGGTCTCAACGCGTCAGTAGTGGTCACTCCAAATGGTGTGTCTGCCAACCGTGCTAGGTCCACACTGGTTCCAGTAAACGTCATGACCGGGTGAATTGCCATAGGTGACACTTGCGGCGCCGAATCAAAAACCGAAATCCCGTAACTTCCAGAGGTGTGGGCCACAAACTGGCCTGGGATGAACACCTCACTGGAGGAAAAGCCACGAACGAGGTCCGAAAGGACACTGTCGGGAACGGCCAGAATGAGCAACTCAGATTCCGCCGCCACTTGATCGGCGGGTTTTATTGGCACCCCGGGAAGGAGCGCTTCCGCGCGCAGTCGGGACATATCCGAAACTGCGCTGACACCCGTGCAGTTGTGTCCGGCCGAGCGCAGTGCGGCGCCCAAGACAGCGCCGACCCGGCCTGCCCCGACTACCCCAATGCGCAAACGGGGAGGTGCGTCCATGTCAAAAGCCTAGGGGTGACTAACGTCGTGTCCCATGTCCCCATACATTCCCTGGATCAATGCTTGGGAGGGCGCAGCATTCGGGCCCAGTGGTTTTTATGGTGAGTTCGGGTCCAAAGGAAAAAATCCTTATGAGCACTTTCGTACAGCCGTTACGTCGAGTCCAGATTTGGCAGGGAAACTATTTCCCTATCTTCTCGAAACTTATCATTACTGCGGTTCACCTTCGCAATTCTTAATCCTCGATGTCGGTGGATCCGATGGCCTACTGATGACCAATGTGCAGAGCCTCATCCGTGAAAACGGACTCAACTGGAAAACCCAAATTTACGATGTATCTAGTGGTGACGCGCGAAAAATTCCGATCCGGGAGAAATTCGGTGTCGTGATTGCCCATGAACTCTTGGATGACATTCCCACTTCCGTTGTCGAATTCGACCTGGATCTCAGACCACGACTGGTTCTGGTTGATCCAGCCAGCGGCCACGAACAGTTGGGAGAATCAATTTCACAACCTGAACGGGAGTGGCTAGATAAGTGGTGGCCACAGACCGCACCACATGCTCGCCGAGAAGTGGGAATCACCCGTGATCACACTTGGGTTAATTTGATCAATATTTTCAGTGTTGGTCGGGCAATTGCCATTGACTATTCACATTCAATGGAACAAAGAACCAAAGGACTATTTGATGCGGGAACCCTCACCGGATATCAACTTGGTAGATCCGTTCGCGCGGTTCCTAATGGTGAAGTAAACATTACTGCTCATGTCGCATTAGATTCTTGTGCAAGTGCTGCAGTGGCATCACGGGTAGATATCACAGCTACTTCGATCATTGATATCGATCCTGACCACAACGACTTCCGGTGGCTTATTCAGGACTTTGGAACTCGACCATGAAACGATGTGCGCATGCGTAGCGTCATTGCCGGTATTGGCTTGGCCCCCGGCGAGATCAAAATTGATCTTGGTGAATTTCACCCCAGCTCACAGGGAGGTTTTCAACTACACCTGACCCTCGATGGTGAGGTGATTACCAGTGTGGAACCCCGCATTGGCTTCATGCACCGCGGCGCCGAAAAGCTCTTCGAGGTTCGTGACTACCGGCAAATCATGATGCTGGCCAATCGTCATGACTGGTACGCACCTTTTTCATCGGAGCTTGGCGTTGCCTTGACCCTTGAATCTGCAATGGGAATTCACCCCCCTGAACGAGCCACCTGGATCCGAATGCTGCTGGCTGAATTCACCCGCATCTCTGCACTCATTGCATTCCTGCCGACACCGCAGACTCAAATGGTGCGCAACCAGATTGCTGATCTATTCGAGTTTGTCACGGGCAATCGAGTGCACCCCATGTACGCGCGCATTGGCGGTGTTGCTCACGATATTCCCACAGAAACCGACGCACGAAGTCACGCAATACTTGGTGAATTACAAAAGAATCTCCCCAGCCTGCGCGAGAGTCTTAATCAGAGCGAGTTGCGCGGATTGGCAGTTTTATCCAATGCTGATTCGATTTCATTTGGCACTACCGGACCTGTGGCCTGGGCCAGCGGACTCGACAACGATCTACGATTCGACACCGATTATCTTGATTACAAAGAGTTAGGTTTCTCAAAGCCAGCGGCGTACCAGGATGGAGATGCCTACTCTCGCTTTTTAGCACTGATTGATCAAGTCACATTGAGCATCGATTTGATCAAAGAAATATTCCCACACCTTGAGGCCACAAACGGATCAGATGTCAATGTAGTTCTCCCCAAGGTCGTACGCGCACCCGAAGGAAATTCATACAGCTGGGTTGACGGACCAACAGGAATTAACGGTTGGTATTTAGTGAGCGCCGGGGACAAGACTCCTTGGCGACTGAAATTGCGGTCTGCTTCATTTAATAATTTTCAAGCATTGGTCCCCACGTTGGTGGGACACCGAATTGATCAATTAGCTTCAGCTATCAGCAGCATGTTTCTTATTATTGGTGACTTGGATCGTTAGCCCGAATATAGGTGGCAAATCGAGCCCGAAGCAGTGTTTCCATGTCAGGATCGATTTCCCCATGACCAAACATTTGCTTGGTGGCCCGAACGGTTTCAATAAATGTTCCGCCAATTGATCCAAGGTCTCCACCCTCGCCCTCAATCGCAATCATGCCCGGCATGTGCGAGAAGACATCGGTGAAGAAACCAATATCTAATTTCTTTTCTGCCAGGTGGAAAGCCTTGTGCCGGAGTTCATCAAAGGGCAGGTCTTCAAGCATGGTTTCACTCATGGGAGCACAGTACTTTGATCACGTGTCTGTCGTTGTGCCCTGGTCTCTCGCCACGCACAGGCTCTCCAGCCACAGTGAAGATATGACGAGCAGGATTCCCCCCAACGCGGCCAGGAAGCCATTAATGGTCGCGCTCCAGCCGGCCGGGGTGTCAAGATTCCCCATTGAGGCAAGCGCAACCCCAGCGTAGAACCCAGCAATAGCCGCACCTGTTCTGCTCCCCGCCAGCGCTAACACCGCGATCCGAGCCGAGGCCAGCGGTGGAAATGGCTTAGTTCCTGGTTCTCGTTTAAGGCGGGGTTTTGCCATGTAGGTCCAAATGCCAAATCCGCCACCAAGAATCCATAATGCACCGGCAGCCATGGCCGGGACGGGGAGTGAGCGGGAACTTTGACCCATAACAATCTGGGCGAGTGCAAATCCGATTGCCATCACAATCAATGCGATGACGACAAGCCGTGAAATCTTCGTAGTATGCATTAGCGCTCAAGTCCGATCTCAAGACGTTCAATTGCTTGCCTAGATGACTCCAACTTGTCAACGGGTCCAGCCCCGGGAAGTTCACTGAACTGTCCATTCAATTTCAAAGCGGTCCACGGGGCGGTGACAAATACTCGTTCCCACGCCCGAGGGTGCGGGAGTGTCAGGATGGGATCTGCACTTGTCACGGGATCACCGTTCTCCCAGAGCGCGATTACATCGAGGTCCAATGTCCTTGGACCCCAACGAACTTCACGGGTCCGAGAATGGGCATCTTCTATTTCGTGAAGTCTGCTAAGAATGTCCAGACCTGAGAGTCCCGTATCAAAAAGTGCTACCGCGTTAATAAAGTCGTCCTGCTCAACGCCACCAACCGGTTTACTCCGATACAGAGGCGAACTTGCGACGGGTGTCAGCACCACTGAGAGTTCCCGATACGCGAGCTGTACCGTTTCGACCGGGTCACCCAGATTTGAGCCGAAAGCAACGAGA
>CANMNM010000028.1 GCA_947499275.1 Actinomycetota bacterium
CGAATGTGGGCTCGAATTATGCGAGATGAATTCGGGGCCAAAGATCCCAAGTCACTCATGTTGCGCTTTCACACCCAGACCGCGGGCGTGCAACTCACCGCCCAGCAACCAGAGGTGAACTTGGTTCGCGTTGCAGTACAAGGACTTGCAGCAGTTCTCGGTGGAACCCAGTCACTGCACACGAACTCCTACGACGAAGCAATTGCGTTGCCAACGGAGAAGGCGGCGCGCTTAGCGCTACGGACCCAGCAGGTGCTCGCATTTGAAACAGATGTCACCGCAACCGTTGATCCGTTCGCAGGTTCATATGTTGTTGAAAGCATGACAGACGAAGTGGAAGCAAAAGCCCTCGAGTTGATTGAACAAATTGAAGTTCGAGGCGGGGCGGTTTCCGCGATTGAACAAGGTTTTCAGAAAATGGAAATCGAGAACACTGCGTACACAATTGCTCAGCAAATCGACTCAGGCGAGCGCATTGTGGTTGGGGTAAATAAATACACGGTCAGTGAAGAAGATCATTACGAACCACTGCGTGTCAATCCCTTGATTGAAGCCGAGCAATGTGAACGCCTCGCTACCCTTCGTGCCAACCGTGACAATGCGGAGGTGGAGCGGTGCTTGGCCGCGATCACCGAGGCCGCCCAAGGTGATGCCAATTTGCTATACCCGATGAAGGAAGCACTTAAGGCCAGAGCAACGGTGGGTGAGGTATCCGATGCCTTGCGTGCAGTCTGGGGCAAATACCAACCGAGAGTCTTTTTCTAAAGGAAATATCGCGTGATAATTTTGCCCACAATCATTCTGCATAATGCTCGCTATGTGGTGACCTGCGATTCACACGATACGGTGCTCGAAAATGCATCACTGGTGATCCAAGGCTCAAAAATTATTGACCTTGGTCCCGCGCAAGAAGTGAAGCAGCGTTACCCGCAAGCTCGAGTCATTGACCTCACCGACCAATTGATCATGCCCGGCTTGATCAATCTGCATACGCATTTACCGATGACCCTTTTGCGCGGTGTAGCCGAAAATGTTGACCTTCAGGGGTTCTTGGAATTGGTGTGGGCGGAGGAAGCCCGGATTATGGATGCCGAGGGAACATATATTGGCGCTCGCCTTGGCGCACTTGAATCACTTCTTGCCGGGACCACAACGGCATTAGATATGTATTTGCACCCCGCTGAGAATCACCGTGGGGCGGTTGAAGTTGGGCTGCGGCACGTGACGGGTCCCGTATTTTTCTCATTCCCTGGCCCAGACAATCTGACGTGGAATGAGCGGATGGAATTAGCGCGGGATTGGCCACAAACTCTGCGCGGGATTGGTGGACCCTACGTACCGCTGACTTTGATGCCGCATGCGCCTTTGACGGTATCTCCCGAGAACTTGGGTGAAATTGCTGCGCTCGCTCATGAGCAGGGGGCAATAATCACTGTTCATGCCGCAGAAAATATTGCTGAAAACGAAGACACGGTTAAGGCCCATGGTGAGCGGCCAATACATCTATTGGATGCAACCGGCATCCTCGACCTCAAACCTGTTCTCGCGCACGGTGTTCACTTAAATCAGTCTGAGCGTCACCTCATTGCGTCCAAAGGCGGTTGCATTGCCCACTGCCCAGGATCCAATATGAAATTAGCGAGCGGTGCGGCTGACATCGTTCAATACCGAAAAGATGGAATCACCGTTGGTCTTGGCTCGGACGGTACCTCTTCGAGTAATGACCTTGACATGTTCGCCGTAATGCGACTAGCCGCCAATCTTGCGCGATTGGTTCGCAATGATCCCGCTGCAATTTCCTCTTCGGAGATTGTTCGGGCGGCAACAATTGACGGAGCCAGGGCACTTGGCATGTCAGAGCGAATTGGCTCACTAGAAGTGGGGAAGGAAGCCGACATCATTTCTATGTACTTGAACGAGCCACACCTTGTCCCGATCCGCGACCCGTTCACCACCATTGTTTATAGTGCAGGTCGAGCCGATGTTCGGCATGTATTTGTTGCTGGTGAGCAAGTAATTGACAATCGCCGACCCACCAAAGTTGATCCACAAGAAATCATGAGTTCAGCGCTTCGCCATATTGGACACCTGTCGCAATGAGTTTATGCTGGGCGCCGTGCCGATAAAAACCGTTCCTAAAAGGATTTTGTTGGATTGCGATCCCGGTCATGATGACGCAATTGCCATCATGTTGGCAGCTGCCAGCCCAGAAATTGAACTCGTTGGAGTGACAACTGTCGCGGGAAACTCACTGTTGGAAAACACGACCCGCAATGCGCTGATAGTTTTGGATATGGTGAATCGCCCAGACATCCCGGTTCACTCGGGGAGGGCAGCCCCGCTTGTGCGCGAACTGCGCACGGCCGCATCAATGCACGGTGACGGTGGACTCGATGGCCCAGTCCCTAACGCACCAACACGCGAAGCTAATAGTGCTAATGCGCTGGGTTACATCGAAAACATTTTGGAAAATGAAGTCGAACCGATCACACTCGTTGCAACCGGACCCTTGAGCAACATGGCTGACGTTGTTACCGAACTCGGACACCTGCACCACAAAATTGAACAGATCGTTTTTATGGGTGGGGCGATTGAATTAGGCAACTGGACGCCAGCCGCTGAATTCAATATTTTAGTTGACCCGGAAGCGGCCGAGATTGTGATGGAGTCGGGGCTAAAACTCACCATGATCGGGCTCGAAGTGACCCACCAGGCGTGGCTTGATGACTCACATGCGCAGGCTCTGCGCGGAAAGGGGGAGTGCGAAGATTTCGTTGCCGAACTCCTTGACCATTTCGTGGGATTTCACCAGCAAAGATTTGGCTGGCCGGGAGCACCCATCCACGACGCGGTGACAATCGCCCACCTCATTGACCCGTCACTCCTGATAACAATTGTCACAAATGTCACAGTGGAAACCAAGAGTGAGTTGACTTTAGGTCGAACCGTGGTTGATGTCTACGGCGTTACGGATCGGGCTCCAAACGTCACTGTCGGAACGGGCATAGATCGTGGCCGATTCGTTACCCTTTTAATGCAGTATCTGCTCAGTCTTTCGCCCAACTAACGCACTAGTATTGGTAGACGGCCCGAATAGATTCGGGAGCAGTACCCGATTCACAAATTAACCCGGTGACAAGATCGGGTCGAATACAAGGAGATACATTGAGAACCAATCTAAAGATGGCTGGCGCGGTCCTTACCGTTGCCGTTCTTGCGCTGGCAGGTTGCAGCTCGAGCGATTCAACAGACACGGCTGCTACCGCAAGCGAGACAGCAGCAGCATCCGAGTCAGCATCCGAAGCACCAGTAGAGGCTCTTCCCGGTGCCGGAATGAAGGCTTGTGAAGTCACCGACGTTGGTGGCGTTGACGACAAGGGCTTCAATCAGAAGGCTTACAAGGGCGTAACAGATGCCGCTGAACAACTTGGTGTCGAGGCAATTGTTCTTGAGTCATCGGCCGAGACCGATTACGCCGTGAACCTGCAGTCATTCGTTGACCAGGGTTGCAGTGTCATCGTGACCGTCGGCTTCTTGCTCGGTGACGCAACCAAGGAAGCGGCTAACGCCAATCCTGACATTCCTTTCACAATCGTTGACTACGCATACGCTGATGGCGACATCACCGCTAACAACGTTCTCGGTCAGGTATTCAACACCGACGAAGCCGCATTCCTTGCTGGCTACCTCGCTGCTGGCACAACCAAGACTGGCAAGGTTGGCACATTTGGTGGCGTCAACATTCCACCAGTAACCGTCTTCATGGACGGTTTCTACTACGGCGTCCAGAAGTACAACGCTGACAACGGAACCAATGTTGAGGTTCTTGGTTGGGATCCAGCAGCACAGTCGGGCCTGTTCACCGAGAACTTCGAGTCACTTGATGACGGCCGTACATTCGCCCAGAACTTGGTCGATGAAGGCGCCGACATTGTGATGCCAGTTGCCGGACCGGTTGGTCTTGGTTCAGCAGCACTCGCAACTGAGCTTGGTACCGACAAGCTCATGATCATCGGTGTTGACAGCGATCAGTTCGAGTCAGACACCGCAAACGCTGGCGTCTACTTGACATCAGTGCTCAAGCAAATGGATGTCACGACATTCAATGCAATCAAGGCCGTCGTTGACGGTACCTTTGCTGGTGGCGTAACCGTGGGTACATTGGAAAATGGTGGAGTTTCCATCGCACCATTCCATGACATGGATGCCGCTGTCTCTGCTGAACTCAAAGCAGCGCTTGACACGATCAAGGCCGGTATCATCGACGGTTCGATCAGCGTCAAGGGTTAATCCTCAAGGGTTAATTCAGTAGTCCGCACGTAGTTGAGGGGTCTGAGAAATCAGGCCCCTCTTCTGTGTGAGGGCAGTAGAATCAAGCCGTTCTTCAACTTAGCGTTAAAACAGGAAGTCCAACATAAGGAGTAGTGCGCCGTGGAGTTGGAGTTGCGCGGAATCACCAAAGCTTTCCCCGGTGTTCTCGCCAATGACGATGTTTCCCTTACCGCGCGCTCTGGGCAAGTTCTAGCTCTAATTGGCGAGAATGGTGCTGGTAAAAGCACCCTGATGAATATCCTTTCGGGTATCTACCGCCCTGATTCTGGCGAGATTATTTTGAACGGCGTCGTACAAAAATTCAACGATCCTGGCGAGGCGATCAAGGCTGGGATCGGGATGGTGCATCAACACTTTATGCTCGTACCGGTTTTTACCGTTGCCGAAAACGTCGTTCTTGGTGTGGAGCCAACTGTTTTTGGAAATGTTCTCAACACAAAGAAGGCTAATAAAGAGGTCGAAGAGATCTCACAAAAGTACGGCCTTGCAGTGGACCCAAAGGCAAAAATTGAGGACCTCGCCGTCGGAATTCAACAGCGCGTTGAAATCATCAAGGTGCTGTTGCGCGGCGCCAAAATTCTGGTCTTTGACGAGCCAACCGCAGTTCTCACCCCGCAGGAAGTTATTGAGTTCTTTGGAATAGTCGATGAACTCAAATCGCGCGGGGCAACCATTATTTTCATTACCCATAAACTCAAAGAAGCCCTGGCGATCGCTGACTCCATCACGGTACTTCGAGGCGGGAAAGTAGTCGGTCACGCTGACCCAAAAACAGCAACGCAAGAGGAACTTGCTTCCATGATGGTTGGTCGAGAGATTGACCTCACCGTGAACAAGACCCCGGCAAAGCCCGGTGCCCCCGTGCTCACCATGTCGTCGGTCACAATGACCGACGACTTTGGTCGCGATCTTTTGGACAATATCAACCTTGAGGTCAGAGCAGGTGAAATTGTCGGTGTCGCAGGTATCCAAGGTAACGGTCAAACCGAACTCATTGAAGCAATTACGGGCCTTCTCTCAATCGCTAAAGGCTCGATCAAACTCAAAGACACAGACATCACCGCGTTTAATCCGCGCCAGATTCACCGTGATGGTGTGGCCCATGTCCCCGAGGACCGCAACGAGATGGGCATGATCGGAAGTTTTACGGTCGCTGAAAATTTAGTGCTGGATTCTTATTACTCACAACCATATTCACGGGGGGTGCGCCTCCAGAGTTCGGCAATCGATGAAAGTGCGCGAACCCTCGTGAAAGATTACGACGTTCGCCCAGCGCACATTGAAAACATGGCCAGCACCCTTTCCGGGGGTAATGCCCAAAAAATGATTGTTGCTCGCGAGTTCAGTCGTGACGTTCCCCTGGTTCTGTGTGCTCAACCAACCCGCGGAATCGACGTTGGGTCAATTGAATACATCCACGAACAGATAGTGCGCAAGCGTGATGAGGGGATCGCAATTTTGGTTGTTTCAACAGAACTCGACGAAATCTTCGCACTCTCAGATCGGATCGTCGTGATGTTTGACGGAAAAATTGTTGCAACCTTGAATGCCTCGGAAACCAATCCAACCGAAGTAGGTCTTTACATGGCTGGGAAGAACTCATGAGTTCACAACTTGACCCACAAACCCGCGAGGAACTTGTTAATCCGAAAGATCGAAGTTTCACCCAGCGATTAGCGACCGCCGCGGATTGGCGGTCGGCCATTTTGATTCCATTCCTTGCGGTTTTCAGCGCCCTGATCATCGGTTTGGTCATCATTATTCTCACGGGATCATCCTTCGCCGAAGCGATGAATGCCTATCTTGCTCTCCTACAGGGATCGGTCGGTTCACTCCGAGCGATTTCCGAGACGCTCACCGCAGCTACCCCGCTCATTTTGGCAGGGCTTTCAGTGGCCTTGGCATTTCGTGCTGGACTGTTTAACATCGGTGGCGAAGGCCAAGCGTTAATTGGCGGAATGTTTGCCGTTTGGGTTGGTTTTTCAATTACGGGACTGCCCTTTTTCATTCACCTTCCTCTTGCCATCGTTGCCGGAATCGTGGGCGGTGCGATTTGGGGTTTTATTCCCGGTATTTTGAAAGCTAAGACCGGGGCCCATGAAGTAATCACCACAATTATGTTGAACTACATTGCCTTGCGTTTGGTGGATTTTTTACTCAAAACCACAATGTTTCAGCGTGAAGGTCGAAATGACCCCGTGTCAAAAAACATTGAAGCGAGTGCTGAATACCCAACCTTGCTCACTGGAATTGATTCGGCAATGCGGGTACACGCTGGACTTTTTGTAGCCCTCGGGGCGGCGTTCCTCATCTACTGGTTGCTCTTTCGCACCACCATCGGTTTCGAATTTCGCGCTGTAGGAGCAAATCCAAGTGCAGCCCGTTACGCCGGTATCTCGGTCACCAAGGTTTATATCTTGGTCATGTTGATTGCAGGTGCTCTGGCAGGTACAGCGGGCGCGGGCCAAGTGTTGGGACTTCTTGGTCGCACCACGCCGGGTTTCACCGCCGACCTTGGTTTTGACGGGATTGCGGTGGCGTTATTGGGGCGTTCTAATCCGTGGGGTGTCGTCGCTGCCGCAATTCTTTTTGGTGGGCTGCGGGCCGGGGGCCAGCAAATGCAGGTGAGTGCCAACGTTGGAATTGATTTGATTTCAGTTATTCAAGCCCTCATCATTCTTTTTGTTGCAGCTCCGGCGCTGATCTCGGCAATTTATCGGCTTAAAACTCCAGTCGCCTCCGCCCAAATCAGTAAGGGGTGGGGAGCATGAGCGATAACAGCGCAGCTTATGAAAAATCTCCGATCGAGAGTTATGAAAGTACAGAAAAAAAGTCAAATGTGCTCAGTAAGAGCAAGGTTCGGCGAGCAAAAATTCTTGGCATCATTATGTTGCTGCTCTCGGCCGTTGTCATGTTCGTTCTGGCTCCCGCATCCCAAGGAATCGCTACTTTTGGCTTGAGTTTCCCTGACGACAAGTTCCAGCTTGATGCACTAGCGATCCCCAGCACTGCTGCCCTCTACGTCCTCGCCATGGTCCTTGCGTTTCTGGGTGGAACACAATTTCTCAAGGGATTTCAACGTAAATCAACGTTGATTTTGGGAATCTCGTTTGTTGTTTTCGTCATCTCGATCATGATTTGGGCAACGGCAGGTCAAGAGTTTTCGCTGATCAGCATGCTTGTGTCCACTATCGCGCGAACGACCCCGATCGCACTCGGGGCACTGTCCGGAATCTTGTGTGAGCGCTCGGGAGTGGTCAACATCGGTATTGAGGGCATGCTCTTGGGTGGCGCATTCACCGGAGTTGTCATGGGTTCACTACTGGGTGGTTGGGTTGGATTAATCGCGGCCACCATTACCGGTGGTGTACTTGCGTTACTACTCGCATTTCTCGCCATCAACTACCGAGTTGATCAAATTATCATCGGTGTTGTGATTAACTTGTTGGTGCTTGGTCTCACTTCGTTTTTGACATCACAAATCTTGGTTGGGCGCCCGGAATGGAATGATGCGCCAATCTTCCCGGCGATCAAGATCCCCATTTTGGGTGATATTCCGATTATCGGGCCCATGTTTTTTGACCAGACCGTGATCGTTTACGCCATGTTTGGGCTCGTTGCACTGACCACCTTCTTACTCTTTCGCACCCGTTGGGGCTTGCGTACACGCTCCGTCGGAGAAAACCCGAAAGCGGCAGATTCATTGGGCATCAGCGTCTCTAAGACCCGTTACCTTGCGGTGATTTACGGCGGTATGGTGGGTGGTTTTGCTGGAGCCTGGTTCACCTTAGGCACGGTGGGTCGTTTCGACGAAGGGATGACCGGTGGAGCCGGTTTCATTGGCCTTGCCGCAATGATCTTTGGTGGCTGGAATCCCATCGGTGCATTGGGCGCCGCACTAATCTTCGGATTCTCAGATTCGCTTTCGCAGAAACTCGCATTGATCAACACGTCAATCCCTACCGAGTTTTTAGCCATGACCCCCTACCTCGTCACAATCGTTGTTGTGGCCGGCCTGGTAGGACGCGCTAGACCACCGGCCGCTGACGGCCAACCTTTTGAGAAGCAGTAGACAAGGGTCATGACTACTTCGGATCAACAGTGGGACGCACTAGCCCAGGCCGCAATCGGGATCATGAAAATGGCGTATGCGCCCTACTCGAAATTCAAAGTTGGGGTTGCGGGTTTAATGGATGACGGCCGGATTGTGGTGGGCTGCAATGTTGAAAATGCCAGTTACGGTATTGGACTGTGCGCCGAGTGCGGCATGGTTTCAGCAATCCACGCATCCGGTGGCGGAAAACTGGTGGCAATCACATGTGTTGACCAGCACGGTAATTCACTGATGCCGTGCGGACGCTGCCGTCAACTATTGTGGGAAAACGGAACACCTACGACGCAGATCACCACCCCCGAGGGAATCAAAACTCTGACTGAAATCCTGCCGCAAGCATTCGGCCCTGATGACCTGATTGCGCGAAAGGAAACTCGTTAAACCATGGTTGAACCATTCTCGGCAGTCGACGTCATCATTGCCAAACGCCAGAAGCAGCAATTGACCAAGTCTCAGATTGATTGGGTAATTGACGCTTACACTCGTGGCGTTGTAGCCGATGAACAAATGGCCGCGCTCGCCATGGCGATATTGCTCAATGGAATGAACCAACAAGAAATTGTTCAGTGGACCAACGCCATGATCAACAGTGGTGAGCGGATGGATTTCAGTGACATCACAATCCCAACCGTGGACAAACACTCAACCGGTGGAGTGGGGGACAAGATCACCCTTCCCCTTGCCCCACTTGTCGCAGCATGTGGCGCTGCTGTCCCTCAACTCTCAGGTCGCGGCTTGGGTCACACCGGTGGCACCCTGGACAAAATGGAGAGCATTAAAGGTTGGCGAGCGGATCTCACCAGTGAAGAAATGCATTCGATTCTACGAGACGTTGGCGCCGTCATTTGTGCTGCCGGACCAGGCCTTGCCCCCGCTGACAAAAAGCTCTATGCATTGCGTGATGTCACCGGAACTGTTGAAGCAATACCGCTGATCGCCTCCAGCATCATGAGTAAGAAAATCGCGGAAGGCGCAAGCGGACTAATTCTTGATGTAAAAACCGGCAATGGCGCATTTATGTCTGATCCGGCAATGGCGCGTGAACTTGCTCAAACCATGGTGAACCTGGGCAAAGACGCCGGGGTGAACACCCGAGCCTTGATCACGGCAATGGACGTTCCCCTTGGTCTGGCCATCGGCAATGCCCTCGAAGTCCAAGAAAGCATTGAGGTTCTGCAGGGTGGTGGACCAGCGGATGTGCGTGAACTCACCCTCACCTTGGCAAGAGAAATGCTCGAGATTGTCGGCATAACG
>CANMNM010000029.1 GCA_947499275.1 Actinomycetota bacterium
CAATCCGCTAGATTTATTGGGTGAGTTACCAATCGAGTTCCCGCCAATCCTGGCGTTTGGGATATGACTCAGCGGTAAAAGCCATCCGCGCTCAGCTCGAGCACGCGCCCAGCAACACTCCTATTCGCCTGGCAAAGGCAACCAGCAATCTCTTTCGCGGTCGCTCAGCCAGCAAGGTAACTGGGCTGGATGTGACTTCATTCGCTCGGGTTTTGGACGTGGATAGCGCTGCGCGAACCGCGGAAGTCGGGGGCATGACCACATACGAGGACCTCGTGGCCGCAACCCTTCCCTACGGCCTCATGCCATTGTGTGTTCCACAACTTCGCACGATCACACTCGGTGGCGCAGTCACTGGTTTAGGCATCGAGAGTGCGAGTTTTCGCAGCGGGACGCCACATGAGTCAGTCCTTGAAATGGATATTTTGACCGGGACCGGTGAAGTCCTGACCGTCACCGGTGATTCCCAAGACCCACGCCGGGAACTGTTTTATACATTTCCGAATTCATATGGCTCACTCGGCTACGCGCTGCGACTCAAGATTGAACTTGAACCTACACGACCATTTGTTCACATTTCGCATCTGCGTTTTGACTCCGCAGAGGAGTTAACCGCAGCAATGAAAGCTCTCGTGGCTTCCCGAATTTTCAATGACTCTCCGATTGATTTCCTTGACGGAGTTGTGTTCTCACCCACTGAACAGTATTTAACTGTCGGCACCATGGTGGGAGAATTGCCCGAAGGACGCAGCGCGAGTGACTACACCGGCATGGCGATCTACTACCGTTCAATTCAAACCCACAAAGACGATTACCTAACAATCAATGACTATCTCTGGCGCTGGGACACAGACTGGTTTTGGTGCTCCCGCGCCTTTGGCGCCCAAATTCCCACCGTGCGCGCCCTATGGCCAAAATCAAAACTTCGCAGTGACGTCTACTGGAAACTGATAGCCATTAATCGCAAATACCGGATCGCCGAAAAACTTGATGCCCTCCGGGGCAAACCACCCCGTGAACCGGTCGTCCAAGACATTGAGATTCCCGTTGATCACCTTCCCGAATTTCTCGACTTCTTTCACGCCGAAATTGGAATCGAACCAATCTGGCTTTGCCCCCTCCAGCAGCGAGACCCCGATGCGCGCTGGCCACTATATGAATTCGACCCTGATGAGTTGTACGTGAACGTAGGTTTCTGGTCAACCGTGCCACTTGCCACCGGGGAGAAGCCCGAGGACGGGAAAAAAAATCGGATAATTGAGCACGAAGTGACCAAAATGGGCGGACGAAAATCTCTATACTCGACCGCGTTCTACAACGAAGATGAATTTTGGTCCATCTATGGCGGCCAAGATTATGAACAGGTAAAAAGGAAATACGACCCTGATGGTCGTTTCCTCGGACTCTACGAGAAGGTGGTGGGGGAACAGTGAAATTGGCTGACGCATTTAGTTTGGTTGCTGGAACCCAGCGCAATGTGAGTTTTCGCGCTTATGACGGTTCCTCTTTCGGGCCACAAGACCACGATGCAATCATCGAGATTAATACCCCGCGTGCACTCGAGTATCTGGCGGCATCTCCTGGCCAACTCGGGCTTGCGCGCGCCTACGTCAACGGTGACCTAGACATTGTCGGGGACGCGTACACAACCCTTTCGCGCCTTTACCCGATGAAACTTAACCACTTAACCCTTGGCGACAAAGCAGCCCTTGCAAAAAATTTCGCGCCATTTGCTCTCAAGCGCCCGAAGCCACCCGCTCTGGAACGATCGCTCAAGGGAGGCCGTCATTCAAAGCGGCGTGACGCGGAAGCAATACATCACCACTATGACGTTTCTAATACTTTTTATCGTTGGATACTCGGTCCGTCCATGGCGTACACCTGTGCCGTGTTCCCTTCACTTGATGCCAGCCTGGAAGTTGCTCAAGAAGAGAAGTTTGATCTTGTCGCACGCAAGTTGGGGCTCAAGCCAGGGATGAAACTGCTCGATGTTGGCTGCGGTTGGGGCGGCATGGTTCTGCACGCGGTGAAAAACTATGGGGTTACAGCAATAGGAGTAACACTTTCCGAGCAGCAAGCGCTGTGGGGGGCACGCGCGATCAAGGAAGCTGGCTTAGAAAATTCCGCCCAGATTCGCTTCAGCGACTATCGCGATGTGACTGAGACCGATTTTGATGCAATTTCTTCAATTGGACTTACCGAACACATTGGTCGCGACAACTACCCTTCCTATTTCAGTTTCCTCTACGACAAGCTCAAGCCTGAAGGTCGCATGCTTAACCACACAATCACCAGACCCGATGAGCAACTGCCAACGCATTACCGTAAGTCATTTATCAATCGGTACGTATTTCCCGACGGAGAACTTTCTGCTCCCGGTGTGATCATGAACGCGTTTAACAATGCCGGTTTCGAAATTAGGCACGAAGAGAATCTGCGTGAACATTACGCATTGACCCTTAAGCATTGGGGTGAAAACCTGGAAGCCCACTGGGATGAAGCGGTCGCAGAAGCAGGCTTAGGAACCGCCCGAGTTTGGCGACTTTATATGGCAGCATCCCGGATGGGCTTTGACCTCAACACAATCCAGTTGCATCAAATGCTGGGGGTCAAACTTGGCCCGAGGGGGCAATCAGGGATGCCCTTGCGCTCGATTTTTAACTGATCAAGCGCCAACAAAAATATGTGCCGCTTCATCGAGTGGCACCTCGGTGTACTCACCAGCACTACCGATGAATACTCCCGTATCGGAGCGGTAGGCGTTAACTCGAGCACCTGGCAAAGCTCCAACTCTGCGTAAACGAGCCATGACAATTTCATCATGTTGAATTGTCTCGGCCAATCGACGAATAGTCACCTGCCGCGGTTCGCGCTCAACCACCTCAATGATGCTGATTACTGCGAAATCTGAATCGATTGCCTTTGCGTAGTTCGGGTCAATTTCCTCAAGACCTGGAATCGGGTTGCCAAATGGTGACACCGTTGGGTGTGAAAGCAACTCCAAAAGACGAATCTCAACCGCAGTACTCATGACATGCTCCCAGCGACATGCTTCTGCGTGAACTTCTTCCCACGGCATTTTGAGTACGTCAACCAACATGCACTCAGCCAGGCGGTGCTTGCGCATCACTTGGGTTGCATGCTCCCGGCCTTCTTTTGTGAGTTTGAGGTGACGTTCTGAATCAACATGAACCAAACCATCGCGCTCCATCCGAGCAACAGTTTGAGATACGGTCGGGCCACTTTGTCCTAGTCGCTCCGCAATTCGAGCGCGCATCGGAGGAATGCCTTCTTCTTCCAACTCAAAAATTGTCCTCAGATACATCTCAGTTGTATCAATCAGCTCGCTCACGTGGTTAATCTACCCCGAATGCGGTCAACGGGTAATTACGATTGAAACCATGGGAAAAAAGTGGGCTCAGGCAGAAATCCTCACCTCAATCTCAGAACAGCTCCACAGCCGTGCCAACCCGGTAAAGGCGCAGGGAATGTCCGACTACATGCGCAATCAATTTGAATTCCTGGGGATCGCCACACCACTGCGCAGGAACACCGTTAACGACACACTGAAGCGCTACTCGACTCCAAGTGAGCGGGAAGTCGTCGAACTCGCTCGAGCCCTCCATCAGCAGCCGCAACGCGAGTTCCAACACGCAGGTGTGGACGCTCTCATCTATCACCGAAAGTTAATCGGTCCTGCCTTTATCGGTGAGCCGGCAGAATTCTTTATTACCCACAAATCCTGGTGGGACAGTGTCGATGCCCTCAATCCGCTCATCAGACGCCTCGTGCAAACACACCCCGAGTGCGTACCCGTCATGTATCAGTGGATTACCGACGAGAATAAGTGGATCGTTCGCGGCGCGCTCACGCACCAATTAACCCTTAAAGCGCAAACAGACACTGAGCGGCTTGCCGAACTGTGCTCAATCCGAGCTGAAGATGGAGAGTTTTTCATTGCGAAGGCAGTGGGCTGGGCGCTACGAGACTATTCCCACACAGACCCCAGTTGGGTCAGCAAATACGTGGGTTCCCATCCCGAGTTGTCAGCCCTCGCACGGCGCGAGGCCACGAAAGTCATCTCCCGAAAGGCTTCACTCCAACTCCCACCGCCCTGAAATCAGCAGAGCTTCCCGAGGCCTTATCGCACGTACATCGGTCAGTAATGTTGTCCCGTGACAAGCATCATGTGGTTCCGCCGTGACCTTAGGGTTCGCGACAACCCTGCCTTGCTTGCAGCGGGCACTGAGGTACTACCTGTTTTTGTGTTTGACCCCGTTCTCTGGGATGCAGCCTGTGACACACGCCGCGCGTATTTGGTGGCGAGTTTGACCTCCCTTAATGAATCCCTCGGAGGGAACTTAGTTCTGCGTACCGGCGACCCCAGCACGGTGATTCCGGCACTGGTGAAGGAAATAAACGCCGATTCAGTGCATATCGCGGCTGATTTCGGTCCCTATGGCAGTGCTCGAGACACCAATGTTGAAAAAGCACTTGACGTTCCGTTGGTGCGAACCGGTTCACCATATGCAGTAGCCCCGGGTCGAGTAGTCAAATCCGATGACACGCCCTACCGCGTATTCACTCCGTTTTACAAAGCGTGGACGACCCATGGTTGGCGAGCACCTGCAAACGGTGCGCTCCCCACTTTTGTCTCGGCGTCCTCGGAACAGATGCCCCAAGTGAAAAGTCCCGTTCCACTCCCCCCTGCAGGTGAAGCTGCCGCCTGGGAGAGTTGGAAACAATTCAAGAAGACGGCTCTTGCGCAATACGACGAGACTCGTAACCGCCCCGACCTTGACGGGACGAGCGTGCTGTCACACCACTTGAAATATGGAGAGATCCACCCGCGTTCACTCCTTGCAGAGTTAAAGCCAGAACATATTGTGTTTATTAAAGAAATTTGTTGGCGCGAGTTTTACGCAGACATTCTGTTTCATAATCCTTTAAGTACATCCCGTTCACTAGATGCAAGATATGACTCCATCATGCCGTGGGCAAGCGGCGCCGAAGCGGAGAAACTTTTCGATGCTTGGTGTCAGGGTCGGACCGGATATCCGATTGTTGACGCAGGGATGCGCCAACTCACGTCAACCGGGTGGATGCACAATCGCGTTCGCATGATCGTCGCGAGTTTTCTGGTAAAAGATTTACACATTCCTTGGCAGCGCGGTGCTAAATTTTTCATGCAGCACTTGCGCGACGGTGATATCGCAAGTAACTCCCACGGATGGCAGTGGACGGCTGGATGCGGAACAGATGCCTCACCTTTTTATCGGGTCTTCAATCCCATCAGTCAGGGAATAAAGTTCGACCCCGATGGCAATTACGTGCGCCAATACGTTCCTGAATTGGCCCACCTCGTTGGGGGCAGTATTCATGAGCCGTGGGACACCCTCGGCGGCTACGACGAGGGCTACCCGGAGCGAATCGTGGACCACAAGGAGGAACGTGAGGCAGCCCTCGCCGACTTTGCTTCGATTAAAGGCCGTACCTAGCCTGCACGCTCACGGCGCACTCCTCATAGAGTTGTGCCATGCAAACCCTGGCCGTGCTCTCCATGAAAGGTGGCGTGGGTAAAACCACCGTCGCTTTGGGGCTGGCAAGTGCGGCTTGGCAGCGTGGTGAACGAGTCCTGGTTATTGATCTTGATCCCCAAGGCAACGCAACCATGGGGCTTGGGGTCACCAATCCAGAGTTCACCATGAATGATGTGCTGGCCGATCCACGCCCCGGGATAGCAGCCGACGCGATCGTTGATTCAGCTTGGGGTAATCGGGTACAAGTCCTGGCGGCAGATCGCTCACTTGAACACCGCAACACAATTGAAGGCCCACTTTCTTCCCAGCGCCTGCGCATCGCTTTGGGTAATCTTCCCCGCCAATACGACCTGGTCCTGATTGACTGCCCACCTTCACTCGGAGAGATGACCCGCAACGCCCTGCATGCGGCGACCGATGCACTCGTTGTTACCGAGCCCGCCTACTTTGCTTTGGCGGGGGCCGAGCAGGCCGTTGAAGCGGTTGATGTGATTCGGTTGGCGTCCAACCCGATGCTCAATCCTGCCCGCATCCTGCTCAATCGTGTTCGCCCAACCGTTGCCGAACACCGCAATCGCACTAACGAATTGCGAGAAACTTTCGGTCCAGTAGTACTCGATATTGAAGTTCCCGAACGCAATGCAATCACCCAGGCCGAGTCTGCTGGCATGCCGATTCATGCGTGGGATTCACCTGCCGGTCGTGAGCTCGGTACAGTTTTTGACCAAGTTATTGCAATTATGTCGCCAAGGAAAAGGTTGTGGGGTTAGTCGTGGCTAAAACAGAATTCAATTCAGCACCCAGACCTGTATTGGGCAAGTCTGTTGATTCAAGCATTCACCCAGTACTCAATGACGCAAACGCCGAACCAAAACCAATTGGTCACAACGCAGCAAGATTTGGTAACGCGAGTGATTCGGTGAAACTATCGCGCAAAGACAAGCCAGTTGAGATGACAATCACTATCCCCAAATCACTCCGCAAGAAATTAAAGGCCGATGCAAAGAATCAAAGGATTTCTGTCGATGAACTTATTGCTTCGCGTCTGAGTGAATAAATACAACGCGATAAAATTTTGCGAACTGGCCTAAGGAACCGGGTGGTGCGCGTCATAACGCAAAAAGCCCCTGAATTTGGCAGCTAGGCCGACCGAGAGACCCACACACACCAAGCCCCCGCTGATGACCGAAAAAGCTTCACCGCCGAGCGAAGCGACAACTCCTGATTCAACATCTCCCAGGCGGGGGCCACCTGCAACAACAACTGTATTGACGCCTTGTAATCGTCCCCGGTATTCATCGGGGGTCGCGGACTGCAGGATCGTCATTCGGAAAATTGCCGAGACATTATCAGCGGCACCCGCGATTACAAGGAAAACAAGTGAAATTATCAGTGTCCGTGAGAAACCAAATACCGTGATCGAGGCACCCCAAACAATAATTGAAACCACAATTGCCCTGCCCTGCCAGCGAATTCTCCCCAAAGGCCCGGAGAAGATTCCTGAAATCAAGCCACCCAATGCGGGAGCCGCGGTCAGCAATCCCAGCGTGAACGCAATGTCTTGGGTAGTTCCCCCAAACCAGAGTGCGGCAATTGCCGGAAATAGCGCGCGCGGCATGCCGAACACCATGGCAACTAGATCTTGATAGAAAGTCATTTGTAGATTGATTTTTCCGCGCATAAATTCAAAGCCTTCTTTGACCGACTTCCAGCCTCGACTTGAATCAGCCGACTGCGTGGGTGGAAGCTTGGGAAGTCGATACATGGCGTAAATCACTGCGCCAAAAGCCACAGTATCCAATAAGTACGGTGCCGTTATTGCTCCTGTCGCTGCAATGAGGAAACCGCCGATGAGCGGGCCAAGGGTGAATCCAAGATTCCACGTAATGATTACTAGCGCATTTGCTGCCGGTAACAATTCGTCCGGAACGATGCGAGGAATAATCGCCTGTTTTGCTGGATTTCCAACCGCAAAAAATGCTGACTGTATTGCCACGACCAAATAAAGAAAGCCAACCGAGTCAAAACCCATAAAGGCTTGGGCCAATAACAACAAGGAGGTTAGCCACATGCCAATCGCTGTTAGCAGTCCCACCGTACGTCGATCAAAGGTGTCGGAAAGCGATCCACCATAGAGCCCAAAGCCAACGAGGGGAATCAGTTGTGCCAGCCCTGCTAACCCCACCATCAGTGACGAATTTGTTAACTCCCATATTTGCAGGCCAACCGCGACGCTCGCCATCTGCTGACCAATATTGCTTGCTCCGTGAGCAAACCAAATGCGGCGATACGGAGCGCTGACCTTTAATGGTGTCAGATCAGCAAAGATTTTTGCCACACCCAGAACCTACACAGTATCTAAATTTACGGAATCTACGGACTCAATCTTGCTGGAAGCCACCTCGAGTCATTGTGCAACTCATAGACGAAACGGTCGTGTAACCGCGACTCACGACCTTGCCAGAATTCAATCCGATTCGGAACAACCTCCCAACCACCCCAAAAATCTGGAACCGGGATTACTTCATGTTCAGCAAAACGCACCTCGCATTCGGCGTATTGGGCATCCAACACCTCCCTGCTTTCCAACGGGGCAGATTGTTCGCTAGCCCAAGCGCCTAACTGCGACTGTCGCGGCCTGGATTGGAAATACTCATCCACCAAATCCCTTGGAACGAGCTGCGCACGACCAGAGATAATCACTTGCCTGTGCAGTTCATACCAGGGAAAAAGAAGTGTGACATTGGGGTTAGCCGCAATATCCAAGCTCTTGGCTGACTCAAGATTTGTGTAGAAGGTGAAGCCCAATTCCGAGAAGTCTTTGAGAAGAACCGTTCGCGAGGCTGGACGCGCATTGCCTTGGGAATCCAGGCCCACGGTCGAAACCACCATTGCATTCGGCTCAAGAATTTGTGAATCCGCGGCCTGGGCGAACCAATCAGCGAATTGATCAAAAGGATTTTGTGCCAGCATGTCGTGGGTGAGCACCCCAAGGTCATATGAAATCCGAAGGTCACGCACGGAAACCTGCGGCTGCTTTCCCATGCCCTCATCTCACCATGTCTGGGCCCAAATCACCAATCGGGTCGGGCATCCGATCCAACGGTACCTTCCCATCGGGAAAGCAATAAACTCTGACGCTTAAGCGCTAATTCAGCAAAACCCCACTCAAGGAGCCCTACGTGAGCAACATTGTTATCCCATCCGAATTAATCCCAGCCGACGGGCGATTCGGTAGCGGTCCATCAAAGGTTCGCAAGGAACAAACTGATGCTCTCGCCCAAGTGTGGCGGTCATACATGGGTACTTCTCACCGTCAGGCAACCGTTCGCAACGAGGTTCAACGCCTGCGCGAAGGACTTGCTCAACTGTTCAACCTCCCTGAGGGCTACGAAGTTATTTTGGGCAACGGCGGCTCAACAGCGTTCTGGGATATTGCCTCATTTAGTTTGATTCGCGACCGTGCGCAGTTCCTTTCATTTGGTGAATTTGGCGCGAAGTTCGCTTCCGGTGCACAAAAGGCACCACAACTCGGTGATCAGGACATTCGTAAATCAGATCCCGGTAGTGCGCCAGTGTTTGAGGCTGTTTCGGGAATCGATGCTTACTGCACTCCACACAACGAAACGTCGACCGGAGTTGCTTTCACCCCCAAACGAGTAGCCGGCGCTGATGCAGACTCACTAATGATTATTGATGCAACCTCGGCTGCAGGTGGCTTGCAGGTCGACGCCAAAGAGTTTGATACCTATTACTTTGCTCCACAAAAGAGCTTTGGCTCAGATGGCGGTTTGTGGTTTGCCCTCATGTCACCCGCCGCAATTGCTCGTGCAACGCAAATCCAGGAATCAGGTCGTTGGATCCCAGATTTCCTTGACCTGATGACAGCAATCGAGAACTCACGACTTCAGCAGACCTACAACACCCCAGCCCTCGCAACCATTTACATGATGGCCGAACAGGTTGATTGGTTTAATTCCAACGGCGGGATGGCTTGGACAACGGCTCGCACCACTGAGTCTTCAGGCCTCATCTATTCATGGGCTGAATCAAATGACCTACTCAGCCCCTTTGTCAGCGACCCAGCTTTACGTTCGGGCGTTGTTGCAACCATCGACGTCGACGAATCAATTGATGCAA
>CANMNM010000030.1 GCA_947499275.1 Actinomycetota bacterium
TTGCATTTGGTCAAGCACAGCGCAAGCATCACTTGCCGCCGCGCTCGACTGCGGATTCGAAGGTTCAACCGCCGTGTCAGTTTCCGCTGGATCTGACGAAAGGTTCACGTCATTGAGTGCTGAGTTTTGTGTTGAGCATGCGCTGAGCAGGAGAGGGAGAGCAAGAGCGAGGGCAACAAGTTTTTTACGCACCTCAGTATTGAAACACGGGAAGGGTCATAGACCTATCAAGGTGCGCAAATGGCGTGGCGAAGGGGACCCAAATTGCAAAATCAGATCGTGTACCTGCCTGAGCGACCAATCTGGGTGCAGCAGCCGTAGATCACCGATCACGCTTGAAATTTCACGGTATCCCACAAAATAGGTAGGAAGCTGGCCGGCCGTGAGAAGCACGCGCCGCCACTTACCGGCGGCCTCACTTTCCTCTTGATATCCCCGATTCACCATTAGGTCCATCGCCTGGTCTTCGCTCATGCCTTGAGTGTGCACACCGATATCAAGGATGGTGTTGATGGTCATTCTGGCTTGCATTTTTAGTTGCTGCAATGTGATTGCAAGTGCACTGAGCTTGGTTCCCTCAGGGGAATATCCATGAGTGATCAGCAGTTCCTCCGCGTAAACCGCCCAACCTTCGACAAAAGTTCCGCTGAAACCAAATCGCCTGGTGAGACTCTGCTGACTCCCATGCTGGGCAACCGCCAATTGCAGAACATGCCCCGGGAATGCTTCGTGAATAGTCAGGTCGTGAATCTGAACAGCGTTGTATTCGCGGTAAAAACTCTCTTTGCGTTCGAGCGTCCATGACTCTGGCGTCGGCGCAACCGCGACAAAAGTAGAGACATTCGCACTCTCTAAAGGTCCTGGCGAATCGCAATACGCAACGGCCACTCCTCTGTGAATCTCCGGCATTTCAATAACTTCTACATCAATTGAAGGGACCGTAACGAGATCGTGCTCGATGGTGAATGCTTTAGCGGCCGCCATTGCTGAGGCCACTTCGGCAAGGAGCGTTGAGTCAGTTACAGGCGCGTTCTGGGCAATATGAGCAAGTGCCGATGCAATTGGTTCACCCAGCAGTTCGAATCGAGATTCGGCAATGTATTCGAGCGCCACTCGGAGCATCTGCGCACTGACGTGATCAAGGTGTTGGTTCGCGTCAGCGAGCAGTTCCTGCACACTGCTCTCGGCATCAAGGCTATGCCACAAAATCCCGGCATAGGTTTCAGCGCCCATCCGTGGAGTTTTCTGTGCCAGTGGAAGTTGGTCTGTGAGCCATCTGATTTGTTGAGCAACCGAGTCGGTGACCTTCGGATCAGAGTCAAGGGATTCAAGGAGAACCCTGGTTCCTTCAAGTTGATCGATCGCCGTTTCGCAATGAATGGCGGGCATCTCGCGAAGTGTGGCCCGAGCTTGCTCAAAGAACGCGGGAATTTTCGCACTTCGCGCCGCCACATTAGCTAGGCGTTCATCCAATGGTGCAAAGTCACGACTAAGCAGCAAATGAATTGCCGTGCCCGGATTCCACAGCATGGGATTCCAGGTGTGAGCTGCGACGTGGTGAATGTCAAAATGCGTCTTGGTCAGAAATGCTCGCAAGATTTCTAGGTCTACGAGATCAGGTAACTCAAGTTCAACGTCGTCTACTGCATCGAGTGCGGTGAGATAACCCTCAATCCTGTGAGCGAATTCTTCCTGGCCTTTGGTGGTTAAATCGGGTAGTTCTGAATCGAATGAATGTTCACCCATCCAGGTGGCACTGACGGGGTTCACTCGAAATGAGTCACGCATTACCTGCGAAGCGATAGATTCAAAGTCCTGTTGCGCGCTACTCATGGGATTGAATCAGCTGCATCCGGCGCAAAACTGCCTTTCTTACGGCGGCTTCAGAATCAAGACCCTGCGAATTAGCTGAACTCACAAGTGCGAACAGATAGTCACCCAATTGCTCCTCAGTATGAAGACCCGCAATGAGTTGATTTGTTTGCGTCAAATATGCGGGGTCTGGAGCAGCAACGGATTTACTCCGCGAAATGAGTTTTTCCGCACGCATGAGTGCCGGCAAGGCTTCCGGGATTCCCTCGGTAACTGAATCTCGCTTCTTCTCTTTTGCCTTGCGCTGATGCCAACTTAGTTCCACCTCGGCTAAATCGTGCACTTGATTCTCAATCTTCACCGAGTCATCGGCGAAAACGTGTGGGTGCCGGCGAATCAGTTTTTGGGTTATGCCGTCAATGACAGCATCAATATCCCAACCACCCGGTTCCTCTTGAGAAATCCGCGCATGAAAAACAACTTGAAGGAGAAGATCCCCCAACTCTTCACACATGGCCTCGCTGTCATTTGCGTCAATTGCCTCGACGCTTTCATACGCTTCCTCGATTAGGTACTCGACAAGACTCTGATGGGTTTGTTCCGCATCCCATGGGCAGCCTCCGGGAGATCTCAACTGATCAAGAACAGCCACCAGTTGGGTGAAGTGACTCCCTCTCACGAATTACTCCGAACCGAGGTCAACACTTTGCGGCTCTGAAAGCGAATTAGGACTGGGACCTACTGTCAAATTCTCGGGATCCCAGGTGCCAAAGCGCGGAGAAACCTCAGTGCCGATTTCGGTACTCAGCTCAGAGATAGCAAGAAATACCGCTCCACTCTTGGCGTCGGGTTCAGTGTTGGGAGACAACACCTCACCCAATTTGGAAACTTGGATATTCACACGAATGATTGAGTCAACGTCGTCATTTGCGATGCCTTGCTGACTGATTTGAGTTTCAAATGCTTCTGCCCCACCGGCTTGGGCGATGTATTGGAGTCGCAGATCGTCGATCTCACCTTGGGTCACTTCAATTTTCTCGCGATTGGCCAATTCATTAACCAAAATCGTGGTGATCATCTGATCAAGGGTGCTGGTGATCAATTCATTTGATGAATCAGTTGCTGGCAAACCCTGCAAGGTGAGAACAGCCTGAACTTCTGAGTTGAGGGTGTCCTCGCTGATCCGCTGATCCCCCACGACCGCGGCGGCGCCGGCTGTAGGGGTTCCGCACCCACTGAGTGCCATAGTTGCGGCGATTACGCCGATGCCAACAATGGCTGCTAGCCGGTGGCGGTTGGGCTTGACATTCACGTAGGACACAGAATCTCCGGATCTTCAGGGGTTGGTGAATAAGACGTTAAATAGTTCGTGGAGCCATTCTAGGAGTTGGGTGTCACGTAGCTCAGGAGCACCAATGCCTCTACCCGAAGTCGGCTTGGGAACGAGCAAAATATGGGAGGCATCCTTTATGGTCGTGCCTGGATAAATCCTTTGAGCCCTCATTGCTCTCGACTCTGGAAGTGTTACCGGCGAAATACGGATTGCTTTGCCCGCAGCAATAACTTCCTGCACCCCCGCCGCCTTCGCGGCAACCCGGAACCGAGCTACCCCGATGAGTGCCTCAAGTTCGCTGGGCATGGCACCGTAACGGTCGACGAGTTCTGCGCCAACTTCGTCAACGGCTTCATTGGTACTGGCATCGGCTAGGCGTTTATAAGCCTCAAGGCGCAATCTCTCTTGGGGAACGTAGTCCGTTGGAATACTGGCATCGATCGGCAATTCGACCCGGACGTCATTGACCTCTTTAGCCGGTTCATTTTTGTATTCGGAAAGTGCTTCACCAACGAGCCTCAAATAGAGGTCGAAACCGACATCAGCAATATGGCCGCTTTGTTCACCGCCCAGCATGTTGCCAGCTCCGCGGATCTCGAGGTCTTTAAGCGCGATCTGCATTCCTGAGCCAAGGTCGGTTCGTTGAGCAATTGTGGCGAGGCGCTCATGGGCCGTTTCTGTCAGTGGCTTGTTGGGGTCATAAAGAAAATATGAATAGGCGCGCTCACGGCCACGACCCACTCGACCACGTAATTGATGCATTTGTGAGAGTCCGAACTTGTCAGCTCGGTCCACAATTAAAGTATTAGCGTTGGGAATATCAATCCCTGACTCAACAATGGTTGTACATACGAGAACGTCAATTTCTTTTTCCCAAAATTGAACGATCACCGATTCAAGGGCGCCTTCACTCATTTGCCCATGCGCCACCGCAATGCGTGCTTCAGGTACCAACGTCCGAATTCTTGCTGCAACTCGATCAATTGACTCGACTCGATTGTGAATAAAAAATATTTGGCCATCACGCAAAAGTTCTCGGTGAATTGCAGCGGTAATTTGCTTCTCGTCATAGGGGCCAACGAAGGTGAGGACCGGGTGCCGCTCTTCGGGCGGTGTTTGAATAACCGACATTTCTCGAATTCCCGTAACCGCCATCTCCAAGGTACGAGGGATGGGTGTTGCGCTCATGGCAAGTACGTCAACATTGGTTCGTAGCGCCTTGAGGTGCTCTTTGTGCTCAACACCAAAACGTTGCTCTTCATCGACGATCACCAACCCCAAGTCTTTGAATTTCACCGAAGGTGTCAGCAGGCGGTGGGTGCCAATCACAATGTCGACACTTCCTTGCGCAAGCCCAGCAAGTGTTTCCTTAACTTGAGAGGCTGGAGTAAACCTGGAAAGCGCCGCAACGGTGACGGGGAATGCCCGGTAGCGCTCTGAGAAAGTCGTGAAGTGTTGCTGAACCAGCAGAGTTGTGGGGACAAGTAGTGCTACTTGTTTTCCATCTTGTACCGCTTTGAATGCCGCACGCACGGCAATTTCCGTCTTACCAAACCCCACGTCACCACACACCAAACGATCCATGGGTATTTGTCTTTCCATGTCTCGCTTAACTTCGTCGATCGTGCTGAGTTGATCGGGTGTTTCAACGTAGGCGAAAGCGTCTTCTAGTTCGGCTTGCCATGGAGTATCAGCACCAAATGCATACCCCTGGGATGACTGTCGGGCCGCATAAAGCCGAATCAGTTCACCGGCAATTTCTTTAACAGCCTTGCGGGCACGACCCTTTGTTTTTTGCCAGTCCGCGCCACCGAGTCGGTGAACACTTGGAGCTTCACCACCAACGTAACGCGTAATTAAATCCAGTTGATCCATTGGCACAAAAAGTCGATCCGCTGGTTGACCACGTTTACTCGGGGCGTACTCGATAATCAAATACTCGCGCTCTGCTCCACCGATTGTTCGCGTGATCATTTCAACATAACGGCCAACTCCATGGTGTTCGTGAACGATGTAGTCACCCGAATTGAGAGTCAGCGGGTCAACGCCACCACGACGACGACTCGGCATTTTTTTCAGATCTTTAGACAGAGACTTTGCGCCCATCAAGTCTGACTCGCTTAATACCCAGAGCCGGGAACTTGCCAAGTGAAAACCGTTGTCCACCGAAGCGGTAATCAATTGTGCAACCTTGGGTGTTGCCGGGATCAAAACTGAATCAACTTTGACCACACTAATTCCTTGGCTGCCGAATTCTTCAGCGATGCGATCAATTGACCCGTGGCCCAAAGCCGTGATCACGACCGTCGAGCCTGCTTCCAGTGCTTGGGCAATATCTTTTCCCGCGATTTCCGCGTCACCGTGATAGCCACTGATTGCCCTCGCATCAAGGTTAATCACCATGTCATCAAGGTCGCGGGGAAGTTGAGTGAGATTCCACACGGATCCATTGCGCCCACGGACCCGATCGAGAACCTCCGACAGGCTGGTGAACATGGAGCCGGAAAAATCAATGGGTGTTGCTCCACCGACAGCCGCGCTGTGCCAGCCCGCTGTTAAAAACTCCTCCGCAGTTTTAACAACATCAAGTGCCCGCGAATTTATTCGTTCCGGTTCCATCAAAATTAGCGATGACTCTGGCGGTAAAAGTTCATGCAATGGTTTCATCTCGCCAGCGAGCGCTGCGGATAACGACTCCATCCCCTCAACTGCCATCCCATTAGCAATCTGCTCACACATTGCTGCAACTTCAACGTGGGCGGCTCCCAGAAGTTGGGCTTTCGCTTTAACCTCATCGGTAAGTAAGAGTTCGCGGACAGGCGGTGCCCAAAGTCCATGCTCGGCAACTTCTAATGAACGCTGATCAACGACCGCGAAGTATCGAAGTTCTTCAACGTCATCACCCCAGAACTCAATGCGAATCGGGTGCTCTTGGGTTGGCGGAAAAACATCAAGGATTCCTCCGCGAACAGCAATTTGGCCGCGGCGATCCACGAGGTCAACTCGCTCGTATCCCAGCGCAACCAGTCCCGTTACCGTCTCGGTGAGTGATGCCTTGTCACCAACTTTCAACACAATCGGATCCTGATCCCCGAGGTTGGCGACTATTGGTTGCAATGCTGCGCGAACCGAAGTGATTAAGACTTTGATGGGAGGTGCGTGCACACTTCCCACAATTGGGTGGGCCAGGCGCCGCAGCACTGCCATGCGCTTACCAACGGTGTCAGCCGATGGTGAAAGACGCTCATGGGGCAGCGTCTCCCAACTGGGGAACACCGCTATCCCCTCGGTGGGCAAATAAGCACTCAGGTCAGCGGCTAATTCGTCGGCTGCACGGCCCGTTGTTGTCAGGACAAGTTTGATTCCCGACTCCTGCTCGCTAGCGATCTTGGCAATCACGAGCGGGTAAATCACACTCGGACCCACGAGGTCAACCGTGTTTGCAACCCCTGAACTCTCAGCAATAGCAACAAAAGCCGGATCGGCTTTTATTAAATCAAGTAGCCCAGCAAGTGGTTGCGTGTTAATCACGCTCCCTGGGTTTCCTTAATGGCCCGCAGAACATGCGGATAAAGCTCTGCCCGGGACACCACAAGGTCGGTGACATATGGCGGCATGTGATTAAAGGTGATCGGGTCTCCATTCATGTGGGATGCAATGAGCCCGTAATGCTCGGCCACTATGTACGGCGCCGCAACATCCCACTCGTAGAAGCCGGTGTTGTGTAAGTAAATGTCAGCGCGGCCACACAAAATCTCGTTTACCTTGGCTCCAACAGACCCGACATCCACAATTTCTACGCTGCTATGCGAGATACCAGCTTCAGTGAGCAATTCACCCAGTCGATTAACTATCTCAGCCAAATTTTCGGGTGGCCGTGACCGAGATGCAACCACTCGGATCACCGAATCTGCAGCTTCAAACACTTCGACCGAATCAAGGACACTTCGCGTCATGCCCTGTTCGGGCAGATCTACCGTTCCAGCACTTAGTTTGCGCTCCTGTGCATTCCACAGAGCAATGTGGACTGCGAAGTCTTTTCTGTTTTGACCGTATTCCCACGTGCCATCGAGGGGGTCAACAATCCAGACTCGTTCTGCTTCTAATCGATCAGAGTTGTCTTTTCCCTCTTCACTGAGAATTGCATCAAGCGGACGGGCAGTTGAGAGTTTTTCCATAATGAACAGGTGGGCGGCACGGTCGGCTTGATCCCGGAGTTGATTACTCAAAGTTTTGTCGATTGTCTCAACTGGGTGAGCGAGGAAAAAATCCGTGCGCAGCTTCAGCAAAAGTTGCCCAGCCTCTTGTGCAACCTCACGTGAGAGTTCTGCATCATTTTTTTCTGGCATCAGACCACTTTCGTTGGTGTTAACTATTGAATTTACTTTGTGCCGTGTCCAAGCCTTGGGTGATCAGTGTTTCAATCGCATCGCAACTACGCCCGATGAGCTCAGGTAATTCCTTTCGTTCACCCGAATTAAATGGGGAAAGCACAAAATCTGCTGGATCCTGACGACCAATCGGCCTACCGATTCCCACTCTGGCTCGAAAGTAGTCACCCGTACCTATTGATTTTTTGATGCTCTTGAGTCCATTGTGCCCGTTGTCACCCCCACCGAACTTGAGGCGGATCGCGGCAAAATCAATATCAAGTTCGTCGTGGACCACGATCAAATTCTCTGTAGGAACATCATAAAAATCCAGAAGTGACTTTACGGGTCCGCCGCTCTCGTTCATGAAACATAAAGGGATTGCCAATACGACGCTGTGTTGACCAAGCTGGGATCCGGGGAGCCCGATGTGACTTTGCCCAACGGCAGCGAAAGCCTTTTTGTGACGAGACAATTTAACGTTTAGATTTGCTGCAAGTTCGGCAACCACCATTGCACCAATGTTGTGCCTGGTGCCTGCGTATGCGGGGCCAGGATTTCCCAGCCCCGCGATAACAAAGGTCACTACTCCGCGGCGGCGGGCTCAGTTGGTGTAACTGCGGCCAATGCGCCCGCTGCGGCTGCAGCATCTTCGGTCACACCTGCGGCTGCCGCTGCGGTCGCCTGCTCAATTGCCTTTTCCTTCGCGTCAGCAACTGCGTGGCCGACCGCATCAAGTGGCAACTCGCCATGTGCAACGGATTCTTCCCATGACTGCATAACCATTGAGAAGTCAAGGCCAGCTTCTTCGGCTGCCTGGCGTACTTGGGCTACTGCATCTGCGTAGTCACTACGAAGGGCTGCTTCCTGCTTGGAAATGACAAGCAGATCAAGGTGCTCAAGGTTCTGGCGAACTGGATCGCGCTGGATATCACGCGGCTTGGTGAGGAAGGTCTGTCCGTCAAATGCGATGTTAAGAACAACGCGTGGCTTGCGCAGGGCAAGGTTGAGTTCATGCTCGGGCAAGGTGACGTGCATAAGCGTGGTGTCGGTGCCGTACAAGACTGCAGGAATTTGACCACCACGACGGATCCGGCGGGATGCACCCTTACCAAATTCTGAGCGGGGGGAAGCGGTTAGGTTGACGTTAGTCACGAGGTCTCCTTGTAGTAAATCGGCACATTTGGGTGGGGCAATTTGGGGTGGGGCAAGTTCGCGCCAAGGAGAGGGGCCAAAGCCCTAACACGTCGATAACGGTGTCACACTGAAGGTGCACCCTCGCCGAGGAACGACATTAGTCTACAAAAGGGTCTGCCAACTAGTGCGACGAGGTGTGCCGACCCGATTCATCGTCCTCAAACATTCGGGTAACCGAGCCATCGGTGAAGACTTCATTGATGGCTTGTGCCAGCAAAGGTGCGATCGAGAGAACCGTGAGTTTCTCGAATCGGCGATCCTCTGGGATAGGCAGAGTGTCGGTCACAATCACTTCGGAGATATTTGAGTTCTGAAGGCGCTCACGTGCCGGATCGCTCAAAATACCGTGGGTTGCGGCCACGATTACTTGGGAAGCTCCGTTTTCAAAGAGGGTCTCAGATGCCTTAACGATCGTGCCACCGGTATCAATCATGTCGTCAACGACTACGCAGATCCGGTCTTTTACGTCACCGACAACTTCGAGCACCCGGACCTGGTTGGGGATATCAGGGTCGCGACGCTTATGAATAATTGCCAGGGGCGCTCCCAATACGTCGGTCCAACGCTCGGCAACGCGCACTCGACCGGCATCAGGGGAAATAACCGTGATTTTGCTGGTGTCTACCTTCGCTGCTACATGTGCGGCCAGTAATGGCAGTGCGAACAGGTGGTCAACGGGTCCATCGAAAAATCCTTGGATCTGCGAGGTATGCAAATCAACCGTCATTAGGCGATTGGCACCGGCAGCTTTGAAC
>CANMNM010000031.1 GCA_947499275.1 Actinomycetota bacterium
TTGACGAAGGAAATGTCTAAATCTATGAGAGAAGAGGATGGATATGTCACAGGGTGAGTTCATTAATCCCATGGATCTTGTGAATGGTGTGTGTGCCCGGGCTGTTAGTGATGCGGGTTTGAAGGAGCGTCTGTTGGCTGATCCGCGGGCCACACTTGCCCAAGAGACCACGTTGACGATTCCCGAGGACTGGGAATTGGCGGCAAGTGAAGCAGCTGATGGCACGGTACGGGTGGAACTCGTCAATCATGACATTCCTGAGGAGTACCTAGAACTGGTTTCCGGTGGCGGTGCTGGAGATGAGTCATGTGAGGATGGCTCGGGTTGTCCGGAATAGTGAAGGTAGGCAGACCAACTAGGTGAGAGCTTCGCAGTTGATATCTGTTACTGCTTGGTGAAGATCATGGTGAACACGACGGGGGTCGCAGTTGCTGAGGGCGGTCCGAAGATTCCCTTACGCGAGATCTTCATGGTTTTGCCCTTGATCGACATGCCGTAGGCACGTGCATCCATTCCAGTATCTCCCACGTAGTCGAACACGATGGTATTCGTATTGTTTGAAAACCAGGTGCCCTTGCTGTACTTCAATTCAACGTTCTCCGTGACCTTGTTTGCCCAACCGTCTCCGGAATCGGAGGCCAAGGACTTAATAAACGGGATGTTGTCTGAGAACTTGTTGCCTGGCAGGATCTTGAGCACGGTGTCTGCATTGCAGTACCACCGGTCATTAAATTGCGCGGAGGGTGTGGGACATGCAACAGCTGGTGCTGTAGCAACCTGAAGACTGGTGAGCTTCCAGGTGCCAACAGGATTCACGGTCTTTGGAGCTGCCTGAGCCGAAGCTAACGGAAGTCCCATCACCAATAGGCCTGCGGCAACTGCCGCGATCGAACGAGTAATTGAGGTGCGGGAGATGGTCACCATGGTTTTTTCGTCCTTTAATAGTAAAGAGCAACTAACGTGCCCCCAATTAATATGCAATCCTAGCGAAACTGCGGCAAAAATGGCAAATTATTTTTTGGTTTGATTCCTGGCATTGGGGGACTCATTTCCTGAAATGCATCCGAGGTGTGGCTGACGCTGCTGGGTGAGACCGATAACAGACGTCGTGATGGCAGCCGAGAAAGTGGGATGGCGAGTTGGGAGATTCCCTCTAGGCTTTACTAGAGGCTTGTTTTTAACAATTAATGTGGAAGGGGATTGTCATGTCACAGAGTGAAATGAAAGATCCGATGAGTCTGGTTAATAGTGTGTGCCTAAGTGCTGCCAGTGATGCTGGCTTAAAGGAGCGCCTGCTGGCTGATCCGCGGGCTACGTTGGCCGCGGAGACCGGGCTGTCTATTCCCGAGGACTGGGATTTAGTTGCTAGTGAGGCACCTGATGGCACGGTCCGGGTGGAACTGGTGAACGAAGACATCCCCGAGGACTACCTAGAACTAGTCTCGGGTGGTATTCCAACGGATAGCACTACTACACCAGCACCACGCCCGAGTTGCTAACAGTGCTGTAGTGAACTGCCGTTGCAGATCAAATGCGCCTAGATGACTTGGCGTTGAATCAGGTCTGCGAAGTGACCGGGTTGTGACACGAGTTCTTCGAAGGTTCCCTGTTGGGCGACTCTGCCGCCTGCGAGCACAACTATTCGGTCAGCGCCCTGGATGGTAGTGAGTCGGTGCGCGATAATGATTCTGGTCAAGCGCAAGTTCTCTAGGTGATCAACGATCGTTCCTTGGGTAACGTTGTCGAGAGCGCTGGTCGCTTCATCAAGAATCAGCATGCGCGGGTTACTTGCTAGCGCCCGGGCAAGAAGAATCCGCTGGCGCTGACCACCGGACACGGTGCCGCCACCATCAACGACCGGTGTGTCTAGGCCCATTCCCATGGCGCGCACTTCGTCTGCGACACAGGCCCACTCGAGCGCCTGCCAGATTTCTTTACTCGTGAGGCCGCGGCCCATATCGACATTGTCGCGAATAGGACCTGGGAGAAGTTTTGAGGATTGCAGCACACTTCCTACCTGCCGCCGGAAGGAAGGAAGATCGAGAACGGACAAGTCCTGGCCGTCGACCGTCACGACTCCTGACTCCTGTTCCTCCAGTCCCAGCAGGATCCGCATAAGGGTGGTTTTGCCGCAGCCCGATGGGCCGACAATCGCAACCTGCTCACCTGGGCTAATACTAAAACTCACACCGTCTAGGACTGGCCGTGCGCCAGGCTCGTAACGGAAAACAATGTCGGTAAAGGTGACCCCGCCACTGATCCGGCCCGGGTCAATTCCATCGCTGCCACCCTCAGGAATTGCTTCAAGTACAGGTTCCACCTTGCTGATCACGGCACGGCCATTGAATAGGGCACTCGCCGAAAATGCTGTTACGGCCAAGGTGGTTGTGGCAATGGCGAGGGCTGCCTGCGCAGTGACGAAATCACCGAACGATGCACCGGTTGCACCTGTGACAGCCACAATCACGATAAGACCAATTACGGGCCAAGCACTGATGATCACCGTTTGAACCATGGCGATTCGACGAACAGAAAGATCGGCACGAGTGAGCTTTGCTTGAAGTACTGCCCACCGCTTGAAGGCCCGTGACTCCGCACCGGAGACTCGCAGACGATTGACCGCCCCAAGAGTTTCCAGCAGACGACCCTGAGCAGCTGAGTGAGCAGTAACACGGATGAGAGTCCTGCGGGCACTCTCTCGGGTGAGCCAGAGATTGACCAGCAATTGGATGGACAACAAAAGAATGGCCGCCACGAGCAGTGGTGTGCTGGTTGTGGCAATGGCCGCAAGTCCACCCAGGACCGCCACGGTGTCAAGAAGCCCGACAATGATTGCATCGGGGACAGCAGTTGACGCCATCGAGACAGCAGAGGATTGGGTCATTCGTTGCCCCATGGAGTATTTGTCATGCCATGTGGTGCGCAAGCGCATAATTCGATCCCACACGGCTCCGCTGGTGAGCGCAATCCCCCGAACACGAATGCGCAACAGCGCGACACTTCGCACGTACTGCCAGGAAACACCGACAAGCAACAGCACTAGAAGGGTGAGCAGCGAGACTGACACCGAGCGGAAATCCGTACTCGTGACCGAGCCGGCGACCTTTCCCAGAATGAATGGGGTGAAAAAGGCGAGCCCCGCAAGACCCGCAGTGAGAATCGCAATCACCGACAGGTCCACACCTGAGCGCCTAAAACCCAGTCGAGCAAGTGCACTCAAGCCCAGTGAGGTGGAGGGAAGTACCGGAACAAACTCCCACGCTTTCCCGCTGAGTCGCTCAATCCACTCCTGGTCCAGTTCTTGCTGAGCTCCAGGGAGTTTGGGATCTGTCACCTTCCAGTTGCGGCCATACCAAGTGAGAGAGACGAAGTGGTGGTCGCGAGTTTCGGCAACGAGTGAAGGCCCTTCTTGTTCGGACCACAATGGCGCTAGGTCAATCGCTCGAGCCCGAGCACCGCAGGCAGCACCTGCTGCTGTAAACGGATCACGTCCGGTGAAGACCTGGGCCTGTGCTCGATCGCGGTCCGCTTCGTCGAGTGAAAAACCCGACGATTCCACCGTGGTGAATGCTGCAGCCAGCGCTGCAGAACTCGTATCGCGCATCACACGAGGCCGAGCAATTGGTCCAACTACCGCACCGGCTAGAAGGTCAATTCCTTGCAGGGTCTCGGCTTGCGCGAGTTCGGCGGCCACGACTCGTTGCCCGATTGAATCTGAATCCTGATTCGCATCGATCGCTCGAACCGCCTCCAACGTAAGGCGAGCCACGAGATCAAGTGATTGTGTCCAGCCCTGCGCATTGGCGGGTTCAGTCGCGTGTGCGATCTGGCACCGAAGTCCGCTGGTGAGCCACACGCCACGGGTGAGAGGCATCGGCGCGTCCAGCACACCAATTTGGGCATCACGCCAGCCACACAGTGCAGCGGAACCGGAGTCACCGTCAGCCAACCCAAGACGGAATGGTTCGACGGGGGAACGGGTATCGCGATGGGTACCACGGCCTCACCGGGTGCCAAACGAAGTGATCCGACTGTCTCCGGAGCGACAACCTTGGTGGCCCAACGTCCATTGAGCGCCGCCTGACCGAGCGCGTAGATCCATTGATCAAAAAGGCGGAAAGTAGGGTGTTGATCGGTGTCAGAAGCCGCGGCATGTGGTGGCAATTGCGCGTTGATTAATTGCGCGTTGAGTAATTCCGCGATCGTTGACTCCCGAACCGTGGTTCCCTGCTGCGCCGTGACCAGCAGGCGAGTCCCGGAATCAGTTATCGAGCACCCGGTCATTATCGAGCCACTTTGCATTCTCGTGATGGGTAGCCGGCGCCCGTTCGCCAGTTCGGCGAATACGAGCAACTCACCGGTAAGTACCTCAAGGGTGTTTCCAGCAGCGGGATGTATTGCTACAACACCAGTGAACTCTTTGATTTCTGTTGGAGACGTCATCCGGCATTCACCAACCGCGAGTAGGCCCCCTGCTCAGCCATCAGCGATTCATGTGTGCCTCGCTCGACGACCACACCTCGCTCGAGCACCACGATTTCATCGCTGTCGCGAATAGTCGAGAGTCGATGCGCGATCACAAGGCAACTGATTCCGCGGCGTCGAATAGCCTGGTCAATGAGTGCTTCGGTAGGCGGATCGAGTGCGCTCGTTGCTTCATCGAGCACAAGGATTCTTGGGTTGCGCGCCAATGCTCGGGCAATCTCTAGGCGTTGCCGTTGGCCACCGGATAAATCGGAACCACCCTCAGACAGCACGGCTTCCAATCCACCGGGTCTCGCGGCAACATCTTGTGCCAACTGGGCGTCCTCCAGTGCCTTGTGTACATCGGTGTCACGAATATTTGGATCCCATAAGGTGACGTTGTCCCTGATTGAACCTGCAAAAATTGTGACATCTTGATCAACGAGGGCTATTCCATCGGTCAGCACCACGGGGGCATGTTGACGTCGGAGAAGTCCGTCCACCAAGATCTCACCGCTCCATGGTTGATACAAACCCGTGACCAGTCGGGAGATGGTCGACTTTCCGCAACCGGATGGACCCACCAGAGCAACGCGACCCCCTGGTGGAAGTTCCAGATTCAGATCGGTGAGGATTGGCGGAGCCAGTCGACTGTAACCGAATGTGACATTTGCGGCCCGAACTTCCCCGATGACAGTACCCGGAGCTCCTACCTCAATCTCCGGCTCACTTGCGGTGCTCACTTCGGATTGCCCACTGTCATCAAGAGGAGCATGCATGATGTCATCAATTTGATCGAGTGTTGGCCGCAGCATTTGAGCGATGCCCATGAGCCCGGTGAGTTGGGCCAGAGGGCCGATCATGATGCCGGCGATCGCCAGCACGGCAAGGAGTGATCCTGGTTCTATCCGACCATTAACAATCTGCAGGAGCGCAACACCGGTGATTGCGATGGTGGCAAAGCCCGTGAGAAATGAAGGGATTGCATTGACTATCAGCATTCGTAGCGCCACGCGCTGCTCGGATTCCACCTGTTTGTTAATGGCGGCGACGCCCCGCGCGATAATCACGTCTTCGGAACCGGCTGCCTTAACAGATTCAATCTGTGACAAGGCTGAAGCCATGGTTGAGCCAGCTTCGATTGTGTCGACGATTACTTTCGCAGCTTCATCTTTTGCCTTAATCAGGGAAAAATGCAGTGCAATACCTGTGATAGCGGCAATGACAATGGCGGTGATACCAATCAGTGTGTCGATGATCACCAATGCAACGGCTGCCACGATTCCGGTGATCGCTGTCACTCCAACATTGAGGGCAAGTGTCGAGATACTCACACTCATGGTGTCAATTATCAGAGCGCGTTGGGCAATGGAAGCTGCCCCGCGTTGGGCATGAAAAGATGCGGGAAGTCTGAGTAATCGGTCCACGACGCCTGCGGTAAGCCGCACGGATATTCGAGTGGAAAGTCGAATACTCAAAATACCTTGGATGATGTACAGCACGGTTTGCACCCCGAGAGCCACGATCAATCCTGTGACCGTTGCCGCGGCTGCCAGGCCGGCGAGATTGTTCAAGCCATTGCCAAAGAGCGTCATGAGCGCCGGCATCAAAAGGGTTGGCACCAGGAGAAGTAGCCCAACAATTGCTGCGGCCAGCATGGCGGAACCGATAGTGCCTGCGGAAGCGAAGAGTCGACCTATAACGCCCGCGCGTTTCCCACCTGGCTCGAACTCTTCTCCTGGCTGCAGTGAAAGTACGACCCCTGTGAAGCACTTATCAAATTCTTCGTCAGGGCATTTTCGGGGACCGTTAGCTGGGTCATTGAGATACCAGCCTCCGGGGTACCACCCTTCCACCACAAGATAGTGGTAGAACTTCCAGTGGATCACCAATGGAAAGGTGAGATTTTTGAGGGCTTCGGGTTCGCGCTTGACCGCCCGGGTTTTCATTCCATAATTGCGAGCCGCCACCATAATATTCCGAGCGGTTGCTCCGTCTCGTGAAACTCCGCAGGCTGTGCGTAATTCGTCAAGATCCACGTATCTGCCGTGTCGGGCTAAGATCATGCCCAAACTTGCGGCTCCGCACTCGGTGGCTTCCATCTGCAGCATTGATTCCACTTTGACGCGGTGGCGCGAACGTGGTTTTCGCTCCGCTGTTGCTGGAGGCTCTGTGATGGTCACGTCAGGATCAACCGATGTTAGTGAGTTCACGCAGGAGCGTGGATTCAGATTCAATGATCCCGACGGTGACCTGTTCCCCAGGAGTTATGGGGTCATTGGTTGAAATAGATACATATATATAGGTATCCACGGGGTTTAGGGTCAGGCTGGTAAGGGCAGCTGCTCGATCTGAGGGCATGGGTGTGTTCGATATAGCGGACACGGTACCGCTCACCGCAAAGTCAGTTCCGAAAATTTGTGCGCTTTGGCCCACGCGTACCCCACTTGATAAATCTTGTGGAACAGGAACGAAGACATGGGTGTCGCTGCCGGGTGGAAGGATCGTGAGCACCGGCGTTCCACCGGGGAGCACTTGGCCGGGGGAAGCGAGGATTTGCCAGATGGTTCCGTCGGCGGGTGCGGTGAGAGAAACGGTTTCGCCACCTGCGCCCATTCCCTCGGCTAAAAGTTCTCCTTTGCGGACACTGGTTCCTTCAGTGCCCTGGGTTCCTTCGAAAACGAATTCATCAATGCTTGCGACAGCAATCACTCCCGACTCGCCCACAGCGCGACCCGCTGTCGTGATGGAGGAGACCTGGGGTGTTCCTGCCGCATAAAGAATCGCGGCGGCGAGCACGCCTGCTACACCCACAATCGCTATCCAGATCTTTGGTGAGGTGATGGGCAGCAAATTGTCGATCTGTTTGGGAATGTCTACCTGGGCGAGCGCCTTGGCGCGAAAAAGGTGCGACGCAGGCGTTGCATTCTCTGCCGGTGTTTCCTCAACAGCTTCAAAAATTGCGTCGAGAACATCGGATCGTCTACGACCGCCGTCAGGAGTAGACCCAAGTGTGCTCACGGGCCACATTCTATTGGATGCCAGTGCCCAGGTGATAGTCCTTGCGCTGAATTGGGTTAGCCGCTTGCGGGTCCGCGCTTGCCGATATTGGGGCCTGCATACGCAGCCAAGGTCTGCACGCTACTGGAATTGAATCCGGTGGGGCAGTTGCGAGTGAACTTCTCGAGATACACCGACCCGCCAGGGAATTTTGAGGTCGGTTCAAAGAATTCGGCGTAGCACTGGGGGTTGCAGTAGAAAATCCCGGCTGGCCCAGATGTAGTGACGACGGACTGATCCGTCTGAATGACCTTCTGGCCAGTGAGTGTTCCCGACATGACGTAGCACGTTTGACCGCTCGCCACGCTAGAGGAAGACGCGGTGATGGTCATGGATATTTTTGCGCCGGTGATCTGATTGCCCGCCGAATCCGTTCGTATAGTGAAACTATCCTTGGATGTGTTGAACACGGTTCCGGTGAAGCAATCAAGGATGTTCCACTTGCTTGTCCTCTGAACGTTATAAAAGTAGTCGCCATTGGAATCTTTCATGCCGCGGCACTTATCAAGTTTGCTCTCCACGCTGTTCGCGGGAATGAACCACCCGAGCGCCAGGATGGGGTGGGCATCATTTGCGATTCCGATCGGAGACCGTTCAACCTCAACCTTCGTAGAACCGAGTTGTTCAATGAGGCATTTGGGGGCAATGTGGTAGTGGTAGTCGTCGCCACGACCAGCGTGACCACCGCAGTTATCAAGTTCCCCGGAATCGAGAGTGTGTTCGAGCAGAGCTGATTGCGTCCATGGGCTAAAGAGAGGCACACCGTTAACAGCGATCCCGATGGCTCCATCGCCGGGAACCGTTGGAGTGGATGCCTGGATCGACTTGCGGGGAATCGTGTAGGTGTAGTTATGTGCCGACGGATACTGCTGATTGGTTGCAGTAATCCCGACCATGGTGGGTGCTGATCCACCAGGAAGACCGTTGGCTCCGAATGAAATTGTCGATGTAGTGCATCGAAAGCCAGTCACTTGACTTGTGTAGGTGGAATTGCGGCAGAGCAGATCCCCTGTGCTGGTACTGGTGGAGGTCGTAGTGGTGGCGGAAGTCGTGGCCCACTTCAGTTTCCCCCCAACCTTCTTGCAGGTGAGCTTTCCCTGTACCTGCCCTTTCTTTTTGCATGTATCTCCCGCCTTGGCAGTGGGTACAACCGTGGCCTGCCAGCCTTCGTGAGCAGGCGCCACAGTTGGTGACATGAGAGCCATAGATGCAACGATGGCCAATACAGTGGTTGAACGAAGCAGTATCTGCGTGTACCTCATTGATGTCACGAGCTGCCTTCCCTCTTAACTACCGCCACGTTAAAGTTGGCTAAGAAAGCAGCAGCCTAGCGTCCGGTCCCGCTGAGGTCAGCGGACAATGGATGGCAGATGGAAAACCGGGTCCAGCCGCCGACCAGAATGAACCAAATTCATATGACGTGCGAATGACCGCATTCATGGGTGAAAGTTTGCGCGGCATGCTGCTGAATGCGTATGCCTTTGGCACCATCGGCTCAATCGCTGTCCTAGCTGCTTGGGTAATGCTTGGCTTAGGACTCGTAATGTTGATCCTGACAGTTCTTGGGTTCAGACACTTGCGCAGAACTGATGAGAAGGAAGCAATTTTCGAGCCTGCCGCATAAAAACTTGAGTTCCCTCTCGGCGATGAGGGAGCTCAAGTTTTTGTCAACAGGCAAGGAATTTCAATCATCAATGACTTGAGTTGGATCTTTGTAAGCGATGACGCCGAAAAATCAGGCCCCCGAAGCGTCTGGCTTCTGTGTGGGAAGTGTGGGAACCTGCCACCCAGCAGCAACTGCGCCCAGTCGAACCGTCAGGGTAACGGCCACCCCAACCAAGAACGGCACCCAATTACCGAAACTTTGGGTGAGC
>CANMNM010000032.1 GCA_947499275.1 Actinomycetota bacterium
AACATTGCCGCTACCGCCCGGTATCGGTGCAATTGCGGGCTTAGTCTTTCCCAAATTCGAGACCATGATTCCGTTGATCACTTCGTTCACCACGCCATCACCGCCAAGTGTGATCACGAGGGGGATCCCGACCTCAACGGCGTACTCGCCAATTGATTGCGCATGACCTTTATGGGTCGTCATGGTTACTTCAAGGTCTAGTTCATGTGAAAGCGCCCGAACAATTACGTCGATTACTCGGGGCGATGTACTTGTTGCGTTCGGATTAGTTACCAGTAGTGCGCGCACCATCTCACTCTACGCGGGCTCTTAACAAAGGGTCCGCAGCATTAGGCTGATGAGGTGGAAAGTGAAACATCGGCCATCAGGCGTTTGAGAATCCTCGGAGGCATCAGTGGTGTCCAAGGAGTGTTTTATGTGGTCTACGCGATTTTGATAGTCGTAGGGGTTGCCAGATTCGGGGTTAGCGGGCCGAGTGAAGTTGCTAATGCTTCCGGGGTGACCCTGGAAGTAGTGATCTTCCTTTTCTTTGGGCTTGGCATGCTCCTCGTGGCAGTTGGGTGGTTTGCTGCGAAGCGTTGGGCGCGGGCGCCATTTCTGTTAGCGCAGCTCCTCGCGCTTGTGGTCAGCATCCCTCTGATTGGCGCCACCGACCCGCTTCAAAAATGGGTGGCAATTCTGGTAACCCTTGCTGCGGTCATCGGAATATTCTTTGCGTTCACCCCCTCCGTTACTCGGTATTTACTTCGTGACGAAGCTGCTCCAGAATCGCCGTGAGACGCCGTGAAACTGCCATTTGATTCATGTTCAATTCATTGGCAATCTGTCCTTGTTTCTTTTGTTCGATAAATCGCATTCCCAGAATTTTTCGATCCAGTGGAGTAAGCAAATCAATTGCGGGCCGCACGGATTCCCACTCGTCAATGAAGTCAAATTCGTTCCGTGAATCGGCAACGTCAATGTGGAGATCTGGATCACTGAGTGAACTGAAGTGTGTGCTGTAGTTGGCCTGCAACGCATTGAGAATTTCACCTCGACTCAGGTTCACGCAATTCTCAAGTTCACTGAAGCTGGGTTGGGCATTGTTCTGTTCGACAAAGGAGTCTTGAGCTGTTCGTATTTGACCCAGATGCGACTGCACAGATCGAGAAATTCGAATGGTGCCGTCATCACGATAAAAATGGGAAAGTTCACCTTTGATAAGTTCCCCCGCAAAGGTGCCGAAGGACACATTCCGCCCAATATCAAATTTATCTATGGCAGCCAGGACCCCAATTGTTCCAATTTGTACGAGGTCTTCATAGAGTTGAGGATCTCGTAATCGAATGAAGTGTCGAATCAGTCCTTGATGCCCGTCAACGATCTCGCTCTTGATTTCATCGGCCCTGGAAGTGGTGACATCAGGTGAGCGCAATTCCACGATCAAGGCATTCACCGCCCCCGCGCTGAGCATGTTTACCGGGTACTTGTTACGGCGAGATTGACGTGGACCTCGCCGTTGTCAAGGAATATGTCGAGCTCACTGGTAATCGCAGAGATGATCACCCAGGCATACTCCAAAGCCTCGGGTAAATCAGGAAGCACTGGCAGCAGGCATCGAGTGCGTGATCGAAGGTGCAAGGAACCCGGTTGCGCTTCCCAATCGAAGTACAACGAATCTTCGGGCTGTGCAAATTTCATGAGGATATTGGCTGCCTCATCACTGGCGAGTTGGCCTTCATCGAGAGCTTCAAGGGTTAAATCGGCTTTCGCTCCCACAACCATGGCGATCTGCCGGATGACTCTGAGGTACTCAGCCTGGTTAGGGACGCAGAGTGATACCCCGGTCATGTTCGCGGATTCTTTGCGGCTAATTCAGTTAAAGAATCACCGGTGATCCGATAAGGAATCCATTCTGTGAGCGCCTGCGCATCTAAATGGTCATACACTTTTCGTGCGCTCTCGTTCCAGTCCAAAACCCACCATTCAAATCGTGGGTAACCGTTATCAACGCATATCTGTGCAAGGTGTGAAAGCAACCCTTGCCCTATCCCACTACCGCGAAATTCTGGTCGAACATATAGGTCTTCAAGATAGATGCCATGTTTTCCCAGCCACGTAGAAAAATTCTTAAAGTAAAGGGCAAATCCAGCCGCCTGACCGTCAACCTCCGCCAGCACCGCAAAAACTGCGGGATTTTCGCAGAAAAGCGCTGCTTCGAAATCATCGACCGTAGCTACAGCTTCATGGGCGGCTCGCTCAAATTCAGCAAGCTCCGCGACCATCGCAAGAATTGTCGGGATGTCCTGTGAAGTAGTGGGCCGGATAACAAAATTTGTCATATCGCCTTTCATGGCATTAGCGCGCACATACTTTGGCCAATTACATCAGGTCCGACATAAGAACGGTCGTGAATCCCGTTAATTAGGGGTTTCACGACCGTTCTTTGCGAAAAAGTATTCCACTGACCAACTTATGCCTTCTTGGTCTCCCAGAAGATAACCGCAATTTCATCAATCTTGCCGAGTAGTTGATCTGCGACCGCAACGTCTACGGTGCCTTTGGTGCCACCGGCGCCAGCAAGCTTGGTTGCTTGGTTGAACAGGTCATTGAGGTTGGGATACTTCTCGAAGTGTGGGGCCTTGAAGTAGTCGGTCCACAGAACCCAGAGGTGTTCCTTCACCAGCTGGGAGCGTTCTTCTTTAACTGCAATTGCGCGGGCTTTAAATTCAGCGTCAGCTGATGCGTGGAATTTTTCCATGCTGGCTTTGACCGATTCCGCTTCGAGTCGGGCCTGTGCGGGGTCATAAACACCGCAGGGGAGATCGCAGTGAGCGTATGCGGATATTTGTGGAACGAATTTTTCGACTAGCAGGGCTCCGAAATGCTTACGCACGTTTTGCTCCTATCGTGTGGGTGGCGTGGGGGCTGGTGTGGCTGTACGTTCCAACTCTAGCCTCGATGATTTTTTGCGCAATATGCAGCAGGCTAATCTTGCCCCATGTCGCTGATTGCACGGTTGCTCCCGATTTTCCGGGTGAAAGTGATCGGCCCATCGATGGAACCTACGCTGAAAAACGGTCAAACGTGCATTGCCGTTAAGGGCCACTTTCTAGCTCGACCGGGTGCGATCGCTGTCTTCGTGCACCCTGCTCGCCCTGAATTTGTGGAAGTCAAGCGCCTTGTCAATAAGACAAGCGGTAAATGGTGGGTTGCCGGTGACAACGAGTCCGAAAGTACCGATTCAAGGGATTTTGGGGCGATCGATGCTGCAGCTATCAAAGGCATTGTGATCAAGAAATGAGATTTATTCCTCGTCGAGGTCATCAAGTCGCGCAAGCCAAGTTGCCAAGCGATCGATTGCGTTTTCGAATTCAGGGTTGAGATTGACAAACTCGGCGAATCTTTCGGCTAGCCAATCAAAAGATACTTCTTCTTCGCCCCTTCGCCGAGCGAGTTCCTCGGCTCCACGATCCGTGTCATACATCAGTGATCACCTAAGTTCTAGTTAAAAGCTGATTCGATGAGGGCTTTTTGATCCTCTTCGTGACGTTGGTGTGTTCCGACCGCTGGCGCGGAGGAAGCCGATCGTGACACGCAAGAGATGCCGCGATTTATCAAGGTGGGGACATTGAGAGCAATAAAACTCCACGCACCTTGGTTGGCCGGTTCTTCCTGGACCCACCGTAGGTCTGCATCGGGATACTGCTTGGCCATTGCTGGCAAACTCACACCCGGTAGTGGGTAAATCCGCTCAAGACGCACGATTGCGGTGTCCGTGATGTTGTTGGCGTCTCGATAGGCGAGTAAATCAAAGTAGACCTTGCCCGAACAAATGAGCACCTTCGTGACACCAGCCCCTGTGAACTGCGTATCCGGGATGAAAGGCCGGAAGACGCCGGTCGTAAATTCTTCGCTCGTTGAAACGGAAGCTTTTGATCGCAGAAGTGATTTAGGCGTGAACACGATCAATGGACGCGAAAGTTGGCTCAGTACCTGCCACCGCAAAAGGTGGAAATATGACGCTGGGGTGCTGGGCACTGCGATCGACATATTGTCCTGTGCGCACAGCTGTAGAAAGCGTTCAATCCGGCCACTGCTGTGATCTGGCCCTTGTCCCTCTTGACCGTGGGGGAGAAGCAAGGTGATAGCGGAGCGTTGGCCCCACTTTTGCTCGCCCGATGAAATGAATTCATCAATGATTGTCTGTGCGCCATTTACGAAGTCACCAAATTGCGCCTCCCAAATGACAAGGGCGTCAGGACGGGCAACCGAATAACCGTATTCAAATCCAAGTCCAGCGAATTCACTCAAAGAGGAGTCGTATACGTAGAGTTTTCCGCCGTCGCGGTAGCACTGTTTAAGTGGCTTGTATTGCCAGCCCGTTTCCTTATCCACGATGACCATGTGTCTGTGCCCAAAGGTTCCACGGCGCGAGTCCTGTCCGGCTAAGCGAACTGTCCGGCCTTCCATGAGGAGTGAGCCAACGGCGAGAGCCTCTCCCATACCCCAGTCAATCGTGTTGTCGGCAACCATTTGGGCGCGACGTTGAAGTTGTGGAGCGAGTCGTGGATGGACATTGAAACCTTCAGGCAATGTCAGTTGGGATGCGATGACGGTGTCAATTTGAGTTTGGGTAATTGACGTGTCGACATCTTGTGAAGGTGTCTGTGGCGCCAGATTAATTTGACCCGTCTTAGTAATTGCCCTTGCGCTCGCAGTGAATTCAGTGTCAGGTTCGTCAGCTCGAGTTTCCTGGAAAACATTTTCCAACTGTTCCTGGAAGTGCTTGAGAACTTCCTCGGCCTCCTCGAGAGTGATGTCTCCGCGACCGATCAGTGAGTCGGTGTAGTGCTTACGCACCGATCTCTTGTTATCAATGATCGCGTACATGAGTGGCTGAGTAAGTGAGGGATCGTCGGCTTCATTGTGGCCACGCTTGCGATAAGTAACCTGATCAATGACTACATCTTTGCCGAAGGTCTGACGGAAATCAAAGGCCAATTGGGCTACGAAGATGACGGCTTCAGGGTCGTCACCATTGACGTGAAAAATTGGCGCTTGAATCATGCGTGCCACGTCGGTTGAGTAGACGGAGGATCTGCTGTAGCGGGGTGAGGTAGTGAAACCAACCTGATTATTAACAACTATGTGAATGGTGCCGCCAGTGCGATACCCCTGCAACTGGGAGAGTTGCAAAGTCTCAGCCACAACGCCCTGCCCAGCAAAGGCCGCATCGCCATGAATGAGGACTGGCAAAATGTCGTAGCGTCGTTCGGCGGGCAATAGATCTTGTTTGGCGCGCACGATTCCTTCGAGCACTGGATCAACGGCTTCTAGGTGGGAAGGGTTTGCCGCAAGATAGACAGATGTGTGGCCACCTTCGGCCGAAACATATGAGCCGGTTGTTCCCAAGTGGTACTTAACATCGCCGGAACCCTGAACGGAATTCTCAGCGTACTCACCCTCGAACTCGCGGAAAATTTGTCCGAATGACTTGCCGGCAATGTTGGCGAGGACGTTAAGTCGACCTCGGTGGGGCATACCTATCGCAACTTCCAAGATTTCATTGTTAGCTGACTGCGCCAAAATCTCATCAAGCATGGGGATCAAAGATTCAGATCCCTCAAGGGAGAATCTCTTTTGGCCAACATATTTCGTCTGCAGAAAGTTTTCCAACGCTTCGGCTTCATTGAGTTTACGCAGAATGCGTAGTTGGTCAGCGGGGTCCGGCTTTACGTGGGGAATCTCAACCCGCTCTTGAATCCACTTGCGTTCCACTGGGTCCTGAATGTGCATGTATTCGATTCCCACGGTTCGGGTGTACGAATCACGAAGGACTCCCAAGATTCGGCGCAATTTCATCAGTGGCTCGTTGCCAAATCCACCTGTTGCAAATTCACGATCCAGATCCCAGAGGGTTAATCCGTGGGAGAGAACGTCAAGATCGGGGTGCATCCGTTGGTGGTATTCAAGGGGGTCAAGGTCGGCCATGAGGTGGCCGCGAACACGGAAAGCATGGATTATTTCTTGGACCCGGACGTTTTTATCGAGGTCTGTTTCGTGATTGGCTGAAATGTCGACGGCCCACTGAATAGGTACATAGGGAATGCGAAGGTCCCGAAAAATATCACCGTAGAAATTGTCTTCGCCGAGAATCAACATATGCATTTTCCGAAGGAATTCGCCGGACTGGGCACCTTGGATGATCCGATGGTCATAGGTGGAAGTGAGTGTCAAAATTTTTGAAACAGCATTACGCACGATCGACTCTTCTGACGCACCTTGCCACTGGGCCGGGTATTCCATTGAGCCAACGCCAATGATTGCTCCCTGTCCTGTCACTAAACGAGGAATCGAGTGATTCGTTCCGATAGTTCCCGGGTTCGTCAGACTTATGGTCGTTCCCGCGAAATCTTCGACCGTCAACTTATTTGAGCGAGCTCGACGAACGATGTCCTCGTAACTGGCCCAGAAAGTTGTGAAGTCCATGTCTTGGGCGGCTTTTATATTTGGGACGAGGAGCTGGCGGGTTCCATCAGGTTTAGCAATATCGATAGCTAAACCGATATTGATATCCGTATTGAGTCTGATCGCTGGTTTCCCATCGAGTTCTTCATACGCATAATTCATTTCGGGTTGAGCTTTGACTGCTTGAACAAGCGCATAAGCGATGATGTGGGTAAAGGAGACCTTTCCACCGCGGCCGCGTGCAAGGTGGTTGTTGATAACAACACGGTTGTCAAAAAGAAGTTTCACCGGAAGTGAACGCACGCTGGTTGCTGTCGGGACGCTGAGGCTTTCTTCCATGTTTGTCACGACTCGTGCCGCGGCACCCTTGAGTCGCTCGATATCGCCTGTCTCAGAAGTGTGTGACGAAGGTGTCTGCGTGGTTGGCGCAGCTGGAGCGGGGGTCGAGGCTGTGACACTCGCCAAAGGAGCAATTGCCGCATGCTGCTCTTTGGCTGTGTAGCCATCGAAAAAGTCCCACCAGGCTGGATCAACAGAGGATCTGTCGTTCTGAAATTGTTGATACAACTCGTCGACGAGCCAGTCATTGGGTCCAAATTGGTCGGGAGGCTCAGAGCCCAGGTTAGCCACGTTTTTTCCTCTCGCAGGCGACCTAATTGCGAGACAACCCTATGGCGCAGTCCTCATGGACGCGGGTGAGGGTGCGAGATAACTCAAACTAGGGAAGGCTGATCACATGGGCAACACGGATCGCGGCACCGCACTCATCACCGGTGGAGCTTCCGGGATTGGTTTTGCCGTCGCCAAACAACTGGGCCAGGCCGGGTTTACCGTCGCGGTTCTGGGGAGCACGGAGCAAAGTGGCAAGCGTGCTGCAACGCAACTGGGTGAACTTGGCATTGATGCGGTCGGTGACGGTGCCGATCTTGCAGATCCCACTTCCGTTTCGCAGTTGCGAGAGCGTTTGGGGTCCTTGGCGCAACCTCAAATTCTGGTGTGCTCAGCAGGAGTCATGAGTGAAAAAATGTCCAAAACCTTAAAATCCACATCACAGGATTGGGATCGGGTGATGGGTATCAACCTTTTTGGAGTGGTGAACACCCTGACAAATTTTGCCCCACCCATGGTGGCCGCTCGCTCCGGCAGGGTTATCGCGCTTTCCGCCTGTTTGGGACGGTTTAGCGGTCCCGGTACGAGTGGCGGTTTGGCCCCTTACCGGGTGAGTAAGGCCGCGCTGAACGCCCTGATTCGCAATTTCGCGGCGGAAACGGGATGGGGTAGCCGAGGGGTGCTCGTCGATGCGGTGTGTCCCAACCACTGCCGGACGCCGATGGGTGGCCCTGATGCTCCCCGTTCAGCAGAGCAGGGGGCCGAAACAGTCACATGGTTGGCTCAAACCGATCTCACGGGTCGCCAGCAGGAACTGGGTGAGGTCGATTTTCCTGCAACAGGGTTGCTCTGGGAGGACCGGCAAGTCATACCTTGGTAGCCGGCCGAGGGCATTCCCGCTGCAGGTACTTATCATTACGAAGGCGCATTCGAGACAATTGGTAATCACCAGCGCCAGGATTAGGGGAATGGTTCATGCGAGGCTCCGTGCGGGCGGTATTGGGGGGAGGAGTCACCGCCTCAATTATTGCTCTCCTGTTACCGGCTCAGGCGGTTGCAGTTGAGGGTCAACTCTCGCCACCCGCGATCATTTCGGTGATGCCGGGAGCGAGCGCGACAGACCTGGATGTTGTGTACTCAGCCCAGGTTCCCGACCCCGGTCAAAGCGACGGTTTTCCACTGATTTATCAAATTTCAGTCGACACGGTGAATTGGTCACCCTGTCCCACACTTGTGATCCCAGAAAACGCAGTTGTGGGAAGTCCAATCCAAGGGGCATGTCCACTTTCCGGCTTGGAGCCACTGCGCAGCTACGGCGTGTACATGCGTTCTGCTCAAGGGCTGGCTTCAAGTGCATTCGTCGGTCCCATTGTCGCAACGACCCAGCCCCCTGTAGGGACGGATCCTGCCAAGCCCATAAAACTTCCCATGAGTCGTAAATGGGTCGGCGCAAAATTCATTGCCGCAAGTAATTCTCTTCGTGTGGATGGATCCAAAGTGAAAGTGGGAGTAGGGGTGTTGCCGAAGATCGTTTTTACCACCAACATCTCGGATAAAAAAACAGTTGAAGAAAATTTAATTGTGTCTGCACAATTGCCCGGTGGGAAACTTGTACCAGTTGAGGGAGCTTGGGGTTGGGTCAGCGACACTTCAGCAGTATTCCGTCCGAAAAAATATTGGCCAGGAAAGTCAACAATCCGAGTTGCATCGCTTCTGGGACGAACAATTCTTGGAAATAGTGGGTCAAAGGCGCTCATAGGAATAGCGAAATTGAATACAACGTATTCATTTCAAACTGCACGCGCGTTTATCGCAAAAGTTGACGGTAAAACTAGGCAGATGAAAGTTTATGTCGACGGCGCCAAAGTTCAAATATTTAAAGTTTCACTTGGTAAAGACGAATGGGAAACGCGCAATGGAACCAAAGTAATCAGCACCTCAAAAGAGGAAGAAAAAACCTACCGGAGTGAATCATTAGGTCTGACTGAACCCGAGGATCAATACGAACTCGATGCCCGTTGGAATACCCGCTTAACTCCCACCGGTGAATTCATTCATGCGGCGCCATGGGCTTACGGTCGATTGGGCGTCTACAACGGATCACATGGTTGTACAAATATGTTCGAAGAAGACGCCAAATGGATCTACAACGAAACCATTCCAGGAGATGTCGTTGTCTATGCAAACACCGGTGGACAAGTTGTCGAACCCTGGAATGGTCCGGGTGGTTTGTGGAATATCCCGTGGAGCAAGTGGATTG
>CANMNM010000033.1 GCA_947499275.1 Actinomycetota bacterium
CAACAATTGAAGTCATGGCGGGTACGGTGAGGGCATGCCTATAGATCCTGGGACACGCATCGCGCTCGTATTTGGTGGGATCGGTCAAGAGCACTCAATTTCGTGTGTGAGCGCCAAGTCGGTACTTCAAGCCCTTGTCGACTTGGGCCACGAAGTCGTGTGCATTGGTATCACGCGTGGCGGAAATTGGGTTGAGGTTCAGTCCGCGGAGGTTGCGAGTTACGTCATCACCGCCGACCATCACCCGGAGGTGGTTGATCGCCCAGAGACGATCCGACTTGTCATGAATTCTGAATGTCCAGGTGTGGAGATCAATGGAAAGTTCATTGCGATTTCAGTGGTTTTCCCAGTTGTACATGGCATTGGTGGCGAGGACGGCGCCATCCAAGGACTGTGTCAAAGCATGGGGATTCCTGTTGTTGGTTCGGGCGTGCGGGCTTCTGCCATTTGCATGAACAAGTTGAGCACGAAAGAGTTGGTTCGTGCATCAGGGATTGATTCCGGTAGCTGGTTTGGTCAAAAAAATTCACGAGTAATTTCTGCTCCAGTTGTCGACCCCTTCCCGTTTCCCTGGTTTGTGAAGCCGGTTACGGGGGGTTCTTCAATTGGGATTACTCGCATTGAATCACTCGCTGCCTATGAACCGGCATGCAGGGAAGCGTTCCTTAGCTCGAGTGAAGTGATTGTGGAGCAGGGATTGATTCGCCCGCGCGAATTGGAAGTCGGCATTTTGGTAGGAGAGGCCGGAGCCGTAGCCAGCCCAGTTGGTGAAATAAAGGTCAAAGAGGGTTTCGACTACTACGACTTTGAAGCAAAATACATTTCTGATGGTGCAGAGTTAATTGTCCCGGCGCTGCTTCAGCCCAGTGTGGCACATGAAGTTCAGCAACTTGCCATTCGAATCTTCGAGTTGCTGGGGTGTGCTGGATATGCGCGAATTGACTTCTTTCTCGACGGCGAAAGAATTGTTTTTAACGAAGTTAACACCATTCCTGGCTTCACACCCATTTCCATGTTTGCCCGCATGTGGGCACAGGCAGGTATCGACTTCCCACGGATTGTTGATCAGCTAGTGCGCTCAGCCTCCTAGAGTGCTAACAGCCCAACTTAGCTCGGTCAGTATGTCAGCCGTATTTTGATACGAGGCCGGTATTGAAACTTCAACTAATTCGTTTGTTTCCATGGAAGTGAATCTCACGCCAGCTTCCAATTCCTCTGGGTACCAGTTGACGTCGTTGACCGTGAGAAGTTGACTCGCTGCTGAATAGGATTTCGGTGGTGCAACCCCACAGCGCAGAACGATTGCTGGGTCTCCCCAGGCTTTGGTTCCGGGGGAACTTGGCCTTGTGTCTCGCAACAGAGTCCCACCGAGGCTGACCGGCAGAATCGCACCCAATTCCGTGCAAAATTGGGTGGCGGTGCCGTCGGCGGGTTCGACATCTAGGGACGAACTGCAAGCGCTAGCACCTGCGAAAATGCATAGTGAACAGGCGAGTGCAGCTAAGTTTTTAACCAAGGTTCACAACGGGACAGGTTAATGTTCTCGTAATTCCGGGAACTGACTGAATTTTTGCAACGACAAGTCGACCGAGTTCGTCCATGGTTGGGGCTTCAGCTTTGACAATAACGTCGTAGGGTCCGGTGACATCTTCGGCGACTGCCACCCCAGATATTGACCGAATCGACTCGACGACGGTGACCGCCTTACCGACTTCGGTTTGAATTAATACATATGCTTGGACCGACATAGCCTCACTCTATATTTGAGTTGAGATTTTTGCCCCAAAGATCACCGGAAAGGCTCAAAGTTGTGAGTTCAGATTCCAGCAGTGGCACCCTCGCCGACCTTGGCGAGTCAGGATTAGTAGCCAAGATTTTGGCGATGATCGGGGAATCTAAAGTTGCAAATCCGAGTCTGGAGATCGCCGCAGGTGATGACGCGGCTGTCATGGGCACCTCGGGATCCTCATTTGTCTTTAGTGTTGACATGTACGCGGAAGGGAAGCACTTTCGAACAGATTGGTCCACGGCGATTGAAATTGGTCGACGGTGCGCAGCAGGCTCTATTGCGGATGTCTGCGCAATGGGAGCTTCCCCGGTCGGGGTTCTGCTCGCAATTGGATTGCCCGCTGTCACGGCTTCGCATTGGGTGGGCGAGTTTATGGCGGGATTCATTCAAGAGGCAGAGAACGCGGGGTCAACCGTTTTGGGTGGTGATGTCAGCGGTTGCGACAGTATTGTCATATCGGTTACCGCAATAGGCACCATGGATTCAGGAACTGCAATTCGTCGAAGTGGTGCCCGACCAGGAGACATTGTGGGGATTTGCGGCCGATCCGGGATGGCAGCTGCCGGACTCAGGGTTTTACAACGTGGCCTACGTTCACCCCGTGTATTAGTTGATGCGTTTAGAGTTCCCGAAATCGACTACACCGCTGGTGTCCGGGCGGCAAAGAGTGGTGCGACTTCTATGATCGATATTTCTGATGGACTGGTTGCCGACCTTGAACACGTAGCCCTTGACTCAGGTGTAGGGATCGAACTAGAAACAAGAAATATTCTGGTGCCTGCCGAATTAGTGTCGACCGCGGCCGCTTTCGGTGCTGACCCGATGGCGTGGATTCTGGCCGGAGGAGACGACCACGCATTTGTAGCAACGTTTCCTCCCAAGAAACGCCTGCCGGCCGGTTTCGTGGCTATTGGAAAAGTAACACAAGACTCAATCGGAGAGGTCCTCGTTGATGGAGTGCTTTACCGGGATGCCTATGAAGTCTCGCCCGGGTTCCAACATTTTTCGTCGTAGCACGCGGTAAGGCGTGTGTGCATAACCCTTTCTTGTGGGGGAATTTCGAACTCTATTTTGCCAATCAACTGTCCAATGTGAAAATTTTTTGCCCAAAAATGACAATACTTCCCATTGAAGTGTCTCGCGCTCATCGGTAGTTGACCGCTATTCTTTGTGTCGTGAGATGCCGTCCTGTGCGCGCAAGCCTTGCCCTTTTAGTCGCCGTCGTAACCATTGCGAGTGGTTCAACAGCCGCTTACGCCGCTCCGGACCCTCTGCGTGGTGGCGGTAAGGCAATTGTTCGTATCGATGCGCCAAAAATCGACGTAGAAAAAGTGGACCAAAACCAGTACAGGATTACATTGCCCGCGTCCGCCAAGGGCCAATGGCTAGGAACCCGCCAGAAGACGCTCATGATCGGTGAACTGACCGCCCGAGATCTTGTCAACGGATGGTCAGCCCTTGGACACAAGCGGGACAGCAAGGTTGCGACAACCATTAAGTGGAAGCCCGCGGGTGGCAAAGTTCAGTTCATCCCCGCGCAGATTTCCCAAGCCAAGAAGCTTGCAGATGGGCGAACAACTTTTGACGTGACGTCTGTCTCTGCGATTCCGTCACAACTCACGAATGCGAGCCTTAACCTTGCGCGGGCATCAGGCCCTTCTCTGCGTTCTTACCCCCAGACCCAGACATACTCTTTTACTGGTGACATCCGTATGCTGTCTGTAATTCAGGGACTTAACGGTCCCGTCGGAGAAATCTTGCAGAGCACAGAGGCAGGCACTTGCTGGCAGACAACACTGCCTTATGCAAACGCAACCGCAAGTCTCAATGTTTCTTGTGGTGGGACTAGCGTCTCTGGCAGTTTGAAATGGACCTACACCGTTATCGGTACGAGCTACGATGGAACGTACCTTTATTATGGAAATAACGTGATCTTCAGCGGTAACGTCGGCGGGATGAGTTACAGCGCCAATATCGCCTCGTGGGCGCAAAATCCGGACTGTGCTACCTGCGGATCCTACGACGTAACATAACGGTGCATTTGATCACCTTCAATCCGGTCCTTTCAAACCTTCATCTATTCATTTGGGTGACACAGCTCGCCGCTGCAAGTCGTCGACGCATGGAAGAGCCTGATTCACCGTCTTCTCCAACGGCCTACTGAGGGCCGAAGACATGGGAGTGAGGAAAAACCTCTTGTCACTGTCTCGGGCACAGAACGACTCACCTAGCCTTTAACCATGACGAACAACATTGACGGCATCGACCGCGCCATCTACACGAGGTTATGCATTAGGTTTTGCACACACGCCCGCGGTAAGTAGGGTGTTTAGGAAGCGCGAGCTACCTTGCCGGCCTTGATGCACGATGTGCATACATTCAGACGCTTAGGGGTTTTGCCGACCAGTGCGCGAACCCGTTGGATATTCGGATTCCAGCGACGGTTGGTCTTGCGCTGTGAGTGGGAAACGTTATGCCCGAAGCTAGGGCTCTTTCCGCAGATATCGCAGTTTGCAGCCACAATGACTCCTTCGGTCAATTTAAAGAGGTGGATCCAGGCGGATCCGGTTGGATATGAGGGTCTAATGCGAGAAGATTGTCCAACTCGTGCCAAACCGGAAAAAGAATAGCCGATCAAGTGCAATGTGATGAAGGAGGGGCCATGGGAGAGTCGATCTCGGATTCGGCCTATGCCCCTGCCACTGGTTTTACCCTGCCCATATTGCATACGTGGCTTGTTGAAGCCCTGAGCGCATTACGGGCAGCACGTGAGGAAATTGACGCCCTCAACGTGTTCCCCGTCCCCGATGGAGACACGGGAACCAACCTTTATCTCACGGTAGAAGCTGCCTGCGCTGCATTTATTGAGCCATGTGAGGACCTTGCCGCAGCTGCCGTTGGGGTTGGTCGGGCGGCAATTTTGGGGGCTCGAGGGAATTCCGGGGTGATTTTTTCGGCCCTTCTACGAGATTTGGTGGCTGAACTCGCCAAAAGTCCAGAAAATTTTGCACACGCTCTTTCCCAGGGTGCCAGCGGTGCCTATCGCGCGGTCGCATCACCGATTGAAGGCACAATTCTCACGGTGGCATCTCACTCGGCCCAGGAAGCTGAGTTGGTCGCATCGCGGGGAGCGGATCTTGCAGAAGTGGCGATTGCGGCCGCTGATGCTGCATACAAATCATTGCTCCTCACCCCAGATCTACTGGTTCAACTGCGTGATGCGGGAGTCGTTGATGCGGGAGGTCGGGGCTTGGTCGTGGTGCTCGACGCTTTGGTCACGGTTCTGACAGGTGCGAGGCCGAAGCGGATGGATCACGCGGTGCACCCGGTGAGCCAATATTCACCGATAGGGGAGTTAAAGGACGAGAAGGGTGGGGACATCGAATGTGAAGTCATGTATCACTTCGATGCGAAGGAGAGCACTGAATTACGAAATGTGTTGGAGAGTCTTGGAACGAGTGTGATGGTTGCCGGGATTGATTCACTGTGGAAAGTTCACGTGCACGTCCCACTGCATCGGGTTTCTGACTGCATCAATGCTGGAATAGCACGGGGGATAGTGACCCAGGTGAGCGTCGTACCCCTCGACCTACATTCAAATAGCCGAGTGCATCATGAGTCGACCGTAGTTCGCTCCCGGATTTTGATCGCTGTGACACATGGTGAAGGGATCCAGCGCTTGTTGGAATCGCTCGGTGTGACATGTATTCCCACGCCAGCGCGACAACAACCGTCCGCCGCAGAGATCATCGCTGCAATCAAGGGAAGTGAGGCGAGAGAAATCGTCATACTTCCCTCTGATCGCGATACGCATCCAGTCGCTGACATTGCAGCATCAGATATGCGGGCAGCGGGTTATCGCGTTTCGGTCATCCCGAGTCGCGCCATTACGCAGTCTTTGGCAGCTATTGCAGTGCATGATCCTTCACTTGAATTTGATCGTGATGTTGTCTCGATGACGCGCGCGGCCAGCGCAACCCGCTACGGTGCAATTACTCGCGCTACACGCGATGTACTAACGATGGCCGGTGCCTGTAAATCCGGCGATTACCTTGGGCTAATTGACGGTGAAATTAGTGTGATTGAGAGCGAACTCTTTACTGTAAGTAAAAACCTTCTGCGAAGAATGTTGGCTCCCGGAGCTGAATTGTTAACTATTGTCACGGGTAACGAATTGAGCGAATCAGAAATTGAATCATTCCTCGCGTGGGTTAAGTCAAGTTATCCATTGATTGATCTCGAACTAGTTTCAGGTGAGCAACCCTTATGGCCCTTCATTTTCGGGGTCGAATAGTGTGAGAGGGACCGCAGGGTTTTTAAGTACGCCCCTCAATGAACTCATTGGTGGAAAAAGTGCCACAAGTTTGGAAAAGGCATTCGGAATCACTCGCGCCGGGGAGCTTCTCAATCATTATCCGCGGAGATACATTGATCGAGGAAGACTTACAACTTTGCGCAATGTGGAAATTGGTGTTCCAGTAACAATCATGGCTACTGTTCAAAGTGTCGAAACTCGACGCATGACCCAAAAGCGCGGCTTTATCTTGGTTGTGAAAGTTACTGACGGAATCGACACCATGGAGCTCACGTTTTTTAACCAGAAATGGCGAGAGAAAGATTTACAAGTTGGTCGAAGTGGATTATTTGCTGGGACGGTTTCTGAGTATCGCGGGGCGAGAACATTGACGCACCCAAAATTTGCACTCTTTACTGACATCGGAATTGACATTTCGCAGGAAACGGATGCGATCACTAATTTTACGGGGGAAATCATCTCGGTTTATCCAAGTACTCAGGACCTAGCTTCGTGGCAAATTCAGGCAGCCATTGAGGTAGTGCTGGCATCAGCGGATAACTTGATTGACCCAATTCCAGCGGAGCTAGCGCTCAAACACGGATTCATGTCCAAAGTTGAATCCCTGCATGCAATTCATCAACCAAAAAATCATGATGAAATTCTTCGGGCTATCCAGCGAATAAAATATGAGGAAGCATTCATTCTGCTCGCGCTTATGCGCCAGCGTAAGAGTCAAGCAAAATCAGCGATTGCACACGCCCGAGGTGGAACTGACGCAGGGCTTCTCTCCGAATTCGATAAATCGCTTCCCTTTGAATTAACCCAGGGCCAACGAGAAGTGGGTGATGAGATATCACGGGATCTAGCAAAAAGCATCCCGATGACAAGGTTGCTTCAAGGTGATGTTGGCAGCGGTAAAACAATCGTGTCAATTCGCGCGATGCTTGACGTGATTTCATCGGGTGGTCAAGTGGCCCTGCTTGCTCCAACGGAAGTGTTGGCCGTCCAACACCTTGAATCCCTTCACATGTTTTTGGAGGGTGTTACCTCGCGAGAGATTCGAGTTGACCTCCTCACAGGGGGCATGCCGGTGGCAAAGCGGCGCCAGGTGCTCCTTGATGTACAAAGTGGAGACCTCGACATCCTGATCGGGACCCACGCGCTCCTTGAAGACAATGTGCAATTTTTTGATTTAGGTCTGATCGTGATCGACGAGCAACATCGATTTGGGGTAGAGCAACGTGCACGCATGCTGACAAAGGCCAAAGGGGAGTTGCGTCCGCATTTGTTAGTTATGACGGCGACTCCGATCCCACGCACCGTGGCTCTGACAATTTTCGGGGATCTCGACGTTTCAACGTTGACGGAGTCACCCTCGCTGCGAGCTGAGGTGCAAACCCATCTGGTTTCGACTTCGGGGATGCCTCGCAGCGTATCTCGCGTGTGGGAACGAATGGCCGAAGAAGTGGCCGCCGGGAATCGAGTCTTTGTGGTGTGTCCGAGTATTGCCCGAGCAGAAGTTGATCCCAAAAAAGTAAAGAACTCGCGTGATCAATCCTCGCAGCCTGAGCCGCTCGCTTCGGTTGAGGAAACGTATGAGTCATTAAGTCGACAGTTCCCTGAAATCGCATTTGAAATGCTGCATGGTGGATTGGACTCGCAATCCAAGCGCGAAATTATGCATCGTTTCGGGGGATCAGATGAACCACGCATTGATGTGTTGATTGCAACGACCGTGATCGAGGTGGGGGTTGATATTCCGGAGGCAACCATGATGGTGGTCCTCAATGCTGAGCGATTCGGAATGTCACAATTACATCAATTGCGGGGGAGAATTGGTCGTGGGTCGCTACCGGGATTGTGTATTCTCGTCCATGGTTTTTCACACAGTTCCGCTTCACTAGATCGACTCAGTGCAATGCGTGATTCGCGGGATGGATTTGTACTTTCGCAGAAGGATCTTGAAATTCGCGGTGAAGGTGACGTCTTGGGTCAAGATCAATCCGGGGCGCTGAGTTCCCTTCGCCTACTAAAGATAATTGATGACCTAGATTTTATTGAGACTGTGCGGATCGAGATCGAAGAGTTGTACGAAGGGAGCAATTGGAATTCGGTGTTGCAGGCAATCGACACTTTTGAGATTGTGCGGACACAGAATTTGGAAAAAGCATAATGAGAATAATCTCTGGTGCCGCCCGTGGTCGAAAGTTGGAAGTTCCTAAAGCCGGAACACGTCCCACGTCTGATCGTCTAAAGGAGGCCATGTTCTCCACGATTGAGTCTTATCTAGCCAAAAGTGACGTTGATTGGGGGCAGGTCAACTTCGTCGACCTCTTCGCTGGATCTGGCGCAGTAGGTCTCGAAGCTAAAAGCCGCGGTGCTCAGCAAGTAGTACTCGTCGAGAATGACTCGAAGGCCCGAACCATCATCGAGAACAATTCGTCACGGGCTGGCTTGGCGGTTCGAATCGCGAATACTGACGCGTATGTGTGGGTGCCCGCATTCGAAGTCAGTATTCTTTTTTTAGATCCGCCCTATGATCATTCTGATGCCCAAGTTCAGCAATATTTCGCGGCAATATGTGAGGAAAAGCACCTCTCGGGTGCATTGCTCATCTGTGAGCGCGGGGTGAGGTCGCTCTCGCCATTTGCCCTGGTCTCGCAGGAGATTTTGCCACTTGCTTGGGAGCGAACTTATGGTGACTCTAAACTTTGGTACGGTCAGGTTGGCTCAGGTCCGATTACGTGAGGAATGCAGATGCGAATTGCCGTATGCCCGGGTTCATTTGACCCTGTAACTATGGGACATCTCGATGTATTTGAGCGAGCGTCTCGAATGTCTGACCAAGTAATCGTGGCAGTTCTGATCAACAAGCAAAAATCTTCTCTCTTTACCTTGGACGAGCGAATAGAGATGCTCACAGAAGCAACATCCCACCTGCCCAATGTTTCGGTGGATTCGTTTTACGGACTGCTGGTTGATTATTGTCGGGACCACAACGTCAATGCGATTGTGAAAGGTCTGCGAGCGGTTAGCGATTTT
>CANMNM010000034.1 GCA_947499275.1 Actinomycetota bacterium
GTGAAAGTTCAGATGCCACCGCGAGCGCAACCGCAGAGTGCACGAGCACTTCCTTGGTATTGGGAACACTTCTCCCAGCAACAGGTGACCTTTCATATCTTGGCCCACCAGAGTTTGCCAGCGTTGAGTTAGCCCTTGAAGAGATTGACGCAGCAGGCGGCGTCCTCGGCTCACCGGTTACCTACATTGAGGGCGACTCAGGCGATACGACGACAGATATTGCAAGCCAGACCGTTGATTCCCAGCTCGCACAGGGCGTGAATGCAATCATTGGTGCCGCAGCATCAGGTGTTTCCTTGACGGTAATCGACAAGATTACGTCTAACGGTGTTGTTCAGTTCTCGCCATCAAACACAGCTCCGGCGTTCACCACTTACGCGGATAATGGACTCTATTTTCGAAACGTGCCATCTGATGTGCTCCAGGGTGCGGTTATTGCACAAATCGCAGTAGACGCCGGAATCACCAAGTTGGCAGTAGCTGCTCGCCAGGATCCATACGGTGAAGGCCTTGCAGCAGCAACGGTTAAAAGCTTCACAGAGGCCGGTGGATCAATCACAACTAACCTCCTTTATGACCCAGCAGCACCTTCATTTGAAGCTGAAGTTGCCGAAATCAAGGCTGGCGATCCAGAAGCCGTCGCAGTCATTGGTATCGACGAAAGTGCCAAGTTCGTGCAGGAAATGATCAAGCAAGGTGTTGGCCCAGACAAGATTCAGTTGTATTTGTTTGATGGAAACCTTTCCCCCACGGCGTATGCTGATTTCCCAGCCGGCATCATGGCAGGCACCGTTGGCACCGTTCCCACAGGTTCAGTTGATTTGACAGATTTCAATGAGCGCCTGCGTGCATTCGACCCAGCCCTCTCTGACTTCAGCTACGGCCCACAACAGGCCTATGACGCAGCCATCGCAATTGCCTTGGCTGCTCATGCGGCTGGCTGTGCTGACGGTGTAAAAATCGCAGCAGCACTTCCTAACGTTGTCGGTAACGGTGGCGAAGTGTGTTCCACGTATGCCGATTGCGTAGCACTGCTTGATGCAGGCACCGACATCGACTACATGGGCGTCACCGGAGGCGTTGACTTCAACGAATTCGGCGATCTTCTTGAGGGCACCATCTCAATCAACGAGTACAACTCAAACACTGAGTTTGCCGAAATCGGAAAAGTGACCGCAGTGGTCCCACTGCCCTAGTGGTGGCTCGATAGCAGTAAAGAGTGTGGACCCGCACCGGAAGGAGCGAGTCCACAATTTTCTCCTATGAAAAAGGAATTACGCCTTAGCGAGTGTTCCCAAGTAGAGCTCAATAACCTTAGGATCATTAGCAAGTGATTGACCGGTTCCCGTGTAGGCATTCTGTCCTTGGTCAAGGACGTATCCACGGTCAACAATCTGCAGGCATCGAGCGGCATTTTGCTCAACGATGATTACGGTGACGCCGGTGGCATTGATTTCCTTGACCCGGACAAATACTTCATCTTGCAGTGCTGGGCTTAGGCCGGCGCTGGGCTCGTCTAATAACAGCACACTGGGAGCCATCATGAGAGCGCGGCCCATTGCCACCATCTGGCGTTCTCCGCCCGACAGAGAGCCGGCACGCTGCTTGCGTCGGGTCCCTAAGGTGGGAAATAGATCTACGACAGCGGCAAATCGGTCAGGGAAAGACTTTGGGTCTTGGAATGCGCCCATCTGCATGTTTTCTTCGATGGTGAGAGAGGGGAAAACATTGTTGTTTTGGGGGACAAAACCAACTCCGCGCTTAACCAGTTGGTCTGCCCGTAGGTTCGTGATGTCTTCGGTCCGCAGAGTCACAGCTCCTGAGTTGATATGGACGAGACCAAAGAGCGCTTTCAGCAGCGTTGACTTGCCAGCCCCATTGGGTCCAATAATCCCGACGAGTTCGCCTTCATGGGCGTAGAGATCTGCTTCATTGAGGATATTCACGCCAGGGAAATATCCAGCCACAAGTTGATCGGCCCGGATGAGGGCTCCGAGGGCCTGCGCCTCGTGAATCTGGGCAGGAGTTGCAGGTGAAGCGTTTGAGCGCTGCGAAGCATTGATGTCGATTTCTGACTCAAACTCCCGCGCGCCATCGGGGCTGTCGATTGTAGGGAGGTCGCTAGGTTCGCTGAACGTCATGTGGTTCCTCCTTGGGAATCGGCGGTGAGGGAGGCGCCATCGGCCGTGAGCGCACTGCCATGGCGTGAGCCCAGATAGGCCTCAATCACCTGGGGGTCCTTCATTACGGCATCGGGTGGACCCTCAGCAATGATTTGACCCTGGGCCATCACAATCACCCAGTCGCTTATGTCGTGAACCATATCCATGTCGTGTTCAACGAAAAGGACCGTTGTTCCTTCTTCTCGGATGTTCTTGATATGACCGAGCAGGCTCTGGGTCAGGGCGGGGTTCACGCCGGCCATGGGTTCATCGAGCATTACAATTTCTGGACCCACCATGAGGGCACGAGCCATCTCGAGCAATTTTCGTTGGCCTCCAGAGAGTGAACCGGCAAAATCATCAATTTTGGCATCAAGGTTAAACCGACCCAGTAATTCCATCGCGCGCTCTGTATTTGCTCGCTCTTGGGCTTTCCAGGTAAAGGGCAACAGGGCTTTGAATACTCGCTCACCACTTTGACCGCTCGCGCCGAGCAGCATGTTGTCCATAACGGTCATGCGCGAGAGAGCTTTGGTGAGCTGAAAAGTGCGAACCATTCCCATCCGTGCCAGTCGATAGGGAGCCTTGCCCGCTACCGGTGTCTTGTTGAACGTCCATTCGCCGGTGTCGGGGTTGTCGAAACCGGTCAACAGATTGAAAAGGGTTGTCTTACCTGCTCCATTGGGGCCGATGAGAGCGGTGATCGCGCCTCGTTGAATTTCAACGTGGGTTACATCAACCGCCTTGAGTCCGCCAAATTGGCGACTTACCTGGTCGGCAACCAAAATGGGATCAGGCTTTGGTGATCCAGGAACCCGAGCGACATCACGCAATGCTTCAACGGCTGCTGCACGACCGGGTGCCATCTTTGTGGTGTTTTCGGTATTAGCGGGCATCAAGGGCCAACTCCCTTCGATCGCCGAATATTCCTTGTGGTCTAAAGATCATGAGCAGCATTAATCCAAGGCCCATGAGCATGAATCGGATGGATCCGACATCGGTTGGGGTGAGGAAAGCGATGTAACCGTTATTAATTAATGAGCTGAGAACCTCGCCGAAACCGGCGAGGAGGAACCAGAAAATCACGGTTCCCACGATGGGGCCAAACACTCGAGCCGCACCACCCAAAAGCAGGATGGTGAACACGAAGAAGGTGAAGTCTGGTTGGAAAGTGTCCGGCTGCACTGATTGCTTGGCAACGGCCCACAAGATACCGCCGAATGCCGCAATGCCACCACCGATGATGAGGGCTTGCAATTTGTAGACAAAGACATTCTTGCCCAGTGAGACAACAGCATCTTCATCTTCACGGATTCCCTTGACCACGCGACCCCACGGGCTCCGCACCAACCCCCACACGAACAGGGTGAAAAGCAGCGCAAGACACCAGCCAACAATGACCACCCAAAGATCTTGACGGCTCCAACTAAGCAGGGGGAGTGTGAAATCTACGGGCAGGGGATTGAGATCATGGAATTCCTGTCCAAGCTTTCCATTGAGACCCTGTGCGCCGCCGAAAACGTCTTTGAAGGCGATTGATCGAACGAGCAAACGGAGAAGTTCGCTCGCAGCGATGGTGACAATCGCAAGGTAGTCCGCTCGTAATCGCAGGGTCGGAATACCCAGTAGTAGCGCCAAAAGCGTTGACGTGATGAGAGCGACAACAATTGAAAGCCATAAACTTAAATCGAAGGTGAGAACGATGACACCGACGGCGTATGCACCGGCTGCGACAAATGCAACCTGGCCGAAGTTAAGCAGTCCGGTGTACCCGAATTGAATGTTGAGACCAATTGCTGCGAACAGGTAAATGAGCGCGGTAACGCCGAAGGCCTGGGTAATGGTGAGGGTGAAAACTTGACCAATGTCCATGTTGATCAACCCACCCTTTCTTTTCGTCCAAGCAAGCCTTGAGGCCGCACCAACAAAATAAGGATCATCAAGAAGAGGGCCCCGACTGTCTTCATTTCAGTGGGAATAAACAGGGTGGTCATCTGAATGAAGATTCCGACAACCATGGCGCCAACAATGGCTCCATAAATAGTTCCTAATCCACCCAAAATAACCGCCGCAAATAGCACGAGCAAAATTCGCTGTCCCATATTCCAGACGGTGTTTTGAGTCAGGCCAAGATAAATGCCAGCAAAGGCTGCAAGGCCCGCGCCAATGATCCACACGACCGAGATAACGCGCTCTACGTCGATTCCAGTGGCCGAAGCAAGTGCAGGGTTATCAGATACCGCGCGGGTGGCCTTACCAATTCGCGAACGTTGCAGCCATATCACGGTTGCGGCGAGAGCCAAGACGGCCAACGCCCCCAGAATGAGCGCTTTTGGCGTGGTATTAAAAGGCCCTAAAGCTATCCCCGATTGTCCGGCAAATTGCTTGTAGCTTTGTGGTGCACCGCCGAAGAAGAGAACGAGTGCGTATCGAAGGAAGATCGCCAACCCGATACTGACGATCATGGCAGCGATGAGCCCCGTCTTGCGCCTACGCAGGGGTCTCCACAGAATTCGGTTTTGCCCCCATCCAAATACAAAAGCTGAGAAAACAATGGCAATTGGAGCGGCGATAACAATGTTGAGCCCTGCCGTATTAAAGGCAAGAGCGGTGAATGCGCCCAATGTGAGGAGCTCTCCGTGGGAAAAGTTGGTCAAACCGGTTGTGCCGAAGACCAAGTTCAAACCTACGGCGCCTAGAGCAATTACCAGTCCATAGAGAACCCCGTCGAGAAAAAGCTGAATTACGCGTTCAGCCGTCCCCGAGTCATCCGCAACTATGCCCGACTCTCCACCCTCGGATAGCCCAATGATGATTCTTTTCTCACCGCCGAGTACGAGCAGTGATCTACTGGCATCGGCCTCATTGTTCAAGGTAATTCCCTCTGGGAGGGTGCTTACATCAATCTCTACCGTGTAGGTGCCACCGGCGGTGAGTGGGACAACGAAGACTCCCTTTTCATCAGATGTACCAGACGCGCTCACGCCATCGGGACCGGTGGCCGTCACCACGACGCCCGAGACTGCAACACCCGCGGGGGTAGTCAGGGTTCCGGTGATGCTTGTCTGCGCCGCATGAGCCGGGGAAAGCCCACCGGATACCAGAAAAGCCAAGGTTGCGAGAAGTAGGACCCCTAGTGCGAGTCGAACGCGTCTAAGCACGTGTTGCTACCTCCGGGTATCTGTTCATTCTCAGCAAAATCTTTGTGAAATATCATGGAATTGCGTATTGCTACACCGCGTGGGCTTAGCCACCCACGGGATTGGAGAACCTTATCGCCATTAGTCAGCCATGCACGGGTGTATCCCTGATTGAAATGTGTTTGTTACCCGTGGGTAATTACCGTCAAATCGCCTCAGGGGCGGGGTTTGCGGGCCATTGCGGTCAGCCGAGAGGTGCAAATCCGCTCACCCTGGGAGTTGGTGATCACAATTTCGCTTGACAGCATTGTGTTACCGGCACTGACCATGTGGGCGACTCCGGTCACAATGCCGTCCCGGGCAGACTTGTGATGGGTGCAGTTTAGATCGATACCAACCACGATGGCCCCCTGCCCGAGACGCCGGTGTGCGGTGATTGCCGAGGCAATTGAGCCCAGGGTCTCGGCCAGAACTGCGCTCGCCCCGCCATGGAGAAGTCCATAAGGCTGGGTATTGCCCTCAACCGGCATGGTTGCAGAAATGGTTGCCAGGCCTTTCGAATCAATGGTGGCACTCACAATCTCAATGCCCATTCGCTCGCTGAGGGCGCCCATTCCAAATGAGCGCACTTCGGCGGTTATATCCGTCATATCCGTTGACTGTTCGTCGCTCATATTTGACATAGTGATAAATCCTATTGCGTATTCGAGGAACTAGTATCGGATAATGGCAGCCAATCGACTTCTTCTTATCGATGGACATTCGATGGCCTATCGAGCATTTTTTGCCTTGCCGGCTGACAACTTCTCCACAAGCACCGGTCAGCCGACCAACGCCGTCTATGGGTTCACCTCCATGTTGATCAACTTGCTCAAGGATTACAACCCAACGCACGTTGCGGTCGCCTTTGATGTTTCTCGGAAAAGTTTTCGGACGCAAATGTTTCCCGAATATAAAGCGACCCGTTCCAAGTCACCGGAGGAATTTAAGGGGCAGGTCGAATTAATCAAAGAAGTCTTGGACGCATTGGCGATTAAGCGCTTGGAAAAAGATGGATACGAAGCCGATGATCTCATCGCAACCCTGGCGACCGAAGCCAGCGCCGCCGGGTTTGCCACCGAGATCGTTACAGGTGATCGGGATTCGTTTGCACTCGTTTCGCCATCGGTGACGGTCCTCTATCCCAAGAAGGGGGTTTCCGACCTTGCTGTTATGACAGAGGCCGCCATCGAGGAGAAATACAACTTGACTCCTGCTCAATACCCAGACTTCGCAGCCCTGCGTGGGGATCCCAGTGACAATCTTCCTGGTATTCCTGGCGTTGGCGAGAAAACCGCACAGAAATGGATTAACGAGTATGGAAATTTGGGGGCATTGGTCGAACAAGCCGACAAGGTGAGCGGCAAAGTGGGGGATTCACTCCGTGAGAATCTCGCACAGGTTCTGCTCAACCGACGGATCACCGAACTCCTGCGTGATGTTCCACTCGAGCTCACGGTGGATCAACTCGACCGTAAATCCTTCTCTTTGTCCGACGTACACCAGCTTTTTGACACTTTGCAATTCAATGCCTTGCGCGGCCGAGTCGAGAAATTACCAGGAGCAATTTCCTCTGTTGGGGGTGAAAAGAAGCCTGCTACCAAGAGCGCCACGGCGAAAGTCATTGATCGTCAGGTGATTCCCAATGCTGTGTTTGAGGAATTAATCTCCTTGGAAGGTCCTGTGGCAATTGCCGTTCAGGGTGAATTCGCTCGAGGATCAGGAGTGATTTCTGCGCTGGCCGTTTGTTCAAGCAAACAGGTTCATGTAATGCAGTCAATCCCAACAGCAGATAGGGCGAAGGTCATGATGTGGCTCGCAACCTGTCCAAACGAAAAAACACTTCATGACGGAAAGTCACTTCTATGGGCGTTAGCGGCTTTCGGAATAGACGTTTCTGACATCGAGATTCACATGGACACCGCGCTGGCAGGCTACCTAATCGATCCTGGGCAAAGATCATATGAACTGGTCGACCTCGTACAACGCGAACTTGGTCGTAGCCTAGATGAGCCCGATGATCAACTCTCAATGTTCAATGAATCTGACTCAAGCGCAATGCTGGCGCAGGAAGCTCAAGTTATCTGGGAATTGGGTTTGGCGTTATCGGTGAAGCTTGAGGAACTGCAATTAATGCCGCTTTTGGTTGATATGGAGATACCAACTGAGGTGTCTCTGGCCCAAATGGAGCATGTTGGAATTGCTGTGGATTCAGAATCGCTAAAGAGCCTGTCTGTTGAATTTGGCGACCAGATGCGTTCGGCTGAAACCGCAAGTTTTGAGTTAGTAGGGCACCAATTTAATTTGGCTTCACCCAAGCAATTACAGGAAGTACTTTTCATTGAAAGGGGTTTGCCGAAGACAAAAAAGATCAAAACTGGTTTCACCACCGATGCGGAGGCGCTCGCGAATCTTTATGCCCAAACGAAAGACCCGCTCCTTGAACATCTGTTGAAGTGGCGCGAAGATTCAAAACTGCGCCAAACGGTTGAAGGTCTCATCCCACTCGTTGATCCAAAAGGTCGGATTCACACGACATTTCGTCAAACGGTTGCAGCCACTGGCCGCCTGTCTTCGATTGACCCCAACCTGCAAAATATCCCGGTGAGAACCGAAGCGGGAAGGCGTATCCGAGCAGCTTTCGTTGTTGGCAAGGACTACGAATGCCTCCTCACAGCGGACTACAGTCAAATTGAACTGCGCATCATGGCTCATCTATCCCATGATGAAGCTTTGATTGAAGCTTTTAAATCGGGTGAGGATTTGCACGACACCGTCGCTCGCAAGGTTTTCGACGTCAATGAAGTAACGCCCGATATGCGGCGGCAGATTAAAGCAATGTCCTATGGATTGGCATATGGCCTGTCGCCATACGGCCTTGCGGCACAACTTGATATCTCGACCGAAGACGCTCGCATCATGATGGATGACTATTTTCGCAGATTTGGTGGTATCCGGTCCTACCTCGCCGAAGTAGTCGAGATTGCCCGAGGCAAGTTATATACGGAAACCATGTACGGCAGACGCCGCAAGTTGCCCGATCTGGTCAGTGACAATCGGCAGCGGCGCGAGATTGCCGAGCGGATGGCGCTTAACGCCCCTATTCAGGGAAGCGCCGCCGATATCGTGAAAATAGCGATGCTCAAGGTGGATCAAGCCCTCCGATCCGCTCAGCTGAAATCCCGGCTCCTCCTGCAGGTCCACGATGAACTGGTACTTGAAGTGGCAAAGGGCGAGAAGGAGCAGGTGAGTGCGCTTGTGCGGGAAAACATGAGTTCGGCTGCATCGTTACTCGTTCCCCTTGATGTAAACGTGGGAACCGGACCAAACTGGGATGCCGCCGCTCATTGAGAAAATGTGAAGCATTAGGCTCCAAGGGCCTTAGGCGCTCGAGGATCAGACCTAGAATCCTCATAAAACGGCGTTAAGGCACCCACAACATCTAATCCACCGGAGCCATTTTCTCCATGACAACCCCAACCATAACTACAACAGCACCCCAGGTCGCAATCAACGACATCGGATCCGCCGAGGATTTCCTCGCAGCAATTGACGCAACAATCAAATACTTCAATGACGGGGATCTCGTCGAAGGAATTGTTGTCAAGGTCGATCGAGACGAAGTCCTCCTTGATATCGGCTACAAAACTGAAGGCGTAATCCCTTCTCGCGAACTTTCAATTAAGCATGACGTCGACCCCAGTGAAGTGGTCAGTGTTGGTGACGTCGTTGAAGCCCTCGTTCTCACGAAAGAGGACAAAGAGGGTCGTTTG
>CANMNM010000035.1 GCA_947499275.1 Actinomycetota bacterium
GTTCTCACGAAAGAGGACAAAGAGGGTCGATTGATTCTCTCCAAAAAGCGTGCACAGTACGAGCGCGCATGGGGCACTATCGAAAAAATCAAAGAAGAAGATGGCGTCGTTGAGGGCTTGGTCATTGAAGTTGTCAAGGGTGGTCTGATTGTCGATATCGGTCTTAGAGGTTTCCTGCCTGCTTCTTTGGTGGAAATGCGTCGCGTCCGTGACCTGCAGCCATACATTGGCAAGGTTCTTGAAGCGAAAATCATCGAGTTGGACAAAAATCGGAATAACGTGGTTCTTTCCCGCCGCGCCTATCTCGAGAAGACCCAAAGCCAAGTCCGTCAAACCTTCCTGAATCAACTTCAGCGCGGTCAGATTCGCAATGGTGTTGTTTCCAGCATCGTTAACTTCGGTGCGTTCGTAGACCTTGGTGGCGTCGACGGTCTCGTCCACGTTTCAGAGCTCTCATGGAAGCACATAGATCACCCATCCGAAGTCGTTCAAGTTGGCGACGAAGTTACCGTTGAGGTACTTGAAGTTGACATGGACCGCGAGCGGGTATCACTCTCACTCAAGTCCACTCAAGAGGACCCATGGCAGCACTTCGCACGTACCCACGGCATTAATCAGGTCGTGCCGGGCAAGGTCACGAAGCTGGTTCCATTCGGTGCATTCGTACGTGTCGACGAGGGGATTGAAGGACTTGTCCACATATCCGAACTCGCTGAGCGCCACATTGAAATGCCCGAGCAAATCGTTCAGGTCAACGACGACATTTTTGTTCGTGTCATCGACATCGATTTGGAACGCCGTCGAATCTCACTCTCGCTGAAGCAGGCCAATGACTCATCTGATGGCCAGGCGGTTGAAGAATTCGATCCATACCTGTATGGAATGGCTCCGGCATTCGACGCGGCAGGCAACTACACCGGTCCCGCAGGATTTGATCCCGAGACTGGTGAGTGGAAAGCTGGTTTTGAGGAACAGCGTTCGGAATGGGAGCGTGAGTACGCTGAAGCACATTCACGTTGGGAAGCTCACCGCAAGCAGATGAACGAAGCCAAAGAGGCCGATCAGGCAGCTGCGGTTGAGTCGGGTGACGCCAACGCTTACTCATCAGAGTCAACAGCGAGTGAAGGAACGCTGGCGGACGACTCTGCACTGCAGGCTCTTCGGGACAAACTCACTACCGAGTAATTTTATGGCTCACCACATGCCTTTTGTCGTTGGACTAACCGGTGGCATTGGTTCAGGTAAGTCAGCAGCGGCGTCGTGCTTTTTAGAGCACGGCGCCGTTGTTATTGATGCTGATGGCATTTCTCGGAAACTGACCGCGCCCGGATCCCCGGTGATCGACGAATTGTTTGAGATATTTGGTGGTGGAATTCTTCAATCCGATGGTTCATTGGACCGGGCCGCTTTGGCCACAATTGTTTTCAACGACGAGCTTTCACTGTCAGCACTCAACGCGATCATGCACCCGAGGATTCGAGCCGAGGCAATTTCCCAGATTTCAAAGGCAAGTTCGGATCAGATTGTTGTATACGACATGCCATTGTTGGTGGAAACTAATTCGGTAGAGCTTTGCGACGTTGTCGTGGTGATCGACTGTGAATTTCCTCAGCAGGTTGAGCGGCTAGTCGCCAGTCGAGGGATGAGTGTTGAGCAAGCCGAGGCAAGAATTCGCAATCAAAGCTCCCGTGAAGTACGTAATCTGGCAGCAACATGGGTGATCGATAACAGTGATACACGACAGGAATTTGAAAAGGCCTGCACTTTTGTGTGGGAGGAGATTGTGAAGCGAGCCCATAAGATTAGCCCGTGACCAGGCCCGTGACCGATTTGACGAGAACGGTTGCTCCATTTGAGGTGATTTCACCTTTTCAGCCATCGGGTGACCAACCTGCTGCAATTGAAGCTCTCGTTCAACGAATTGAATCCGGGGAAAAGAACACTGTCCTTCTCGGTGCTACCGGTACAGGTAAGAGCGCAACGACGGCATGGCTGGTTGAAAAATTGCAAAGACCCACATTGGTTATGGCTCCAAACAAAACTCTTGCGGCTCAACTCGCAACGGAGTTTCGGGAGTTGCTTCCTAATAACGCGATTGAGTACTTTGTCTCCTATTACGACTATTACCAACCAGAGGCCTACGTCCCGCAATCTGACACCTTTATTGAGAAGGACTCAACAGTCAACGAGGAAGTTGAACGGCTTCGGCATTCGGCCACGAATAGTTTGCTGACCAGACGTGATGTTTTAGTGGTAGCTACGGTTTCGGCGATCTATGGTCTAGGGACTCCGCAGGAATACGTCGACCGGATGATTCGACTACGAGTAGGGGAGGAATATTCACGGGATTCACTATTGCGGGCCCTCGTCGCCATCCAGTACACCCGAAATGACGTGGCCTTTACCCGCGGCACGTTTCGAGTGCGTGGGGACACTGTTGAAGTTTTTCCGGTATATGAAGAGCACCCGGTCCGAATCGAAATGTTCGGAGACGAGATCGAACGCATGATGACACTTCACCCCGTCACCGGTGAAATTATTACTGAAGACGAAGAGGTGTACATCTTTCCTGCGACGCACTATGTAGCAGGCCCTGAACGCATGTCTCGTGCAATCGGTGAAATCCAGGTTGAGTTGGAGCAGCGAGTTGCTGAATTCGAGAAGCAAGGCAAATTGCTCGAGGCGCAGCGGATAAAGATGCGGACAACATTTGACATCGAGATGATGCAGCAGGTTGGTTTCTGCTCGGGCATTGAAAACTACAGCCGATTTATTGATGGCCGCGAGCCTGGTAGCCCACCCAACTGCCTCATTGACTACTTCCCTGAGGACTACCTCTTGGTTATCGACGAATCTCATGTGACGGTCCCGCAAATTGGAGCTATGTTCGAAGGTGATGCAAGCCGAAAGCGAACTTTGGTGGAGCATGGATTCCGATTACCAAGTGCAATGGACAACCGACCACTGCGGTGGAAGGAATTTGAGGAGCGCATTGGGCAGGCGGTTTACCTTTCTGCGACACCAGGCCCCTACGAATTGACGGCGGTGCAGGGTGATGTTGTTGAGCAAGTTATTCGACCCACCGGCCTCGTCGACCCTGAGGTCGTTATTAAGCCAACTCAAGGTCAAGTCGACGACCTGATCCATGAGATTCGAATTCGGGTAGAGAAAAATGAGCGGGTTCTCGTGACAACCCTTACAAAACGCATGTCCGAGGATCTGACGAACTATTTGGCCGAGCACGGAATCAAAGTTCAATACTTGCACTCGGAAGTGGACACCTTGAGAAGGGTTGAACTCCTTCGCGAATTACGCCTTGGCGTTTTTGACGTCTTGGTTGGCATCAATCTTTTGCGTGAAGGTCTTGACCTTCCTGAAGTATCGCTTGTTGCGATCCTTGATGCTGACAAGGAAGGTTTCCTCCGTTCGGGAACATCACTGATTCAAACGATTGGTCGGGCTGCCCGAAATGTCAACGGGCAGGTGCACATGTACGCAGACAAGATCACACCATCCATGGCAAAGGCAATCGATGAAACAAATAGACGGCGAGCTAAACAGGTTGCTTACAACAAGAAGATGGGCGTCGACCCTCAGCCCCTACGTAAGAAAATAGCCGATATCACCGACATGCTTTCGCGCGAAGAGGAAGACACGGCGAGATTGTTCACCGCTGAGATTTCACAAAGCCGCAAGCACACACCCAGCGGAGATCTTGTGGCTTTGATTCAAGACCTCACTGACCAGATGCGAGCGGCAGCCTCCGAGTTACACTTCGAGTTAGCGGCCCGATTACGGGACGAAATTTCAGATCTCAAGAAAGAATTGCGCGGAATGCAATCAGCGGAGGCTAATTAACTAATGGAAGTATCACTTGGTTTGTGGATCGTAACTATTGTGGGTATCGCTGCCCTGATGGCTATTGACTTTATTGCGATCTCGCGTAAGGCGCACGATGTCAAATTCAAGGAAGCATTATGGACGTCAATTTTCTATGTGGGAATAGCGGTTGCATTCGGCGTTTTTATCTACGTTTGGCAGGGTCCGCAGTTTGGAACAGAATACTTCGCCGCATACCTTGTAGAGAAATCACTCAGTATTGACAATCTTTTTGTATTCATAATTATCTTGACTCAGTTCGCCGTTCCTTTCAACCTTCACCAACGCGTTCTGTTGATCGGTGTGGCGCTAGCAATAGTTTTGCGAGGCATATTCATTGCTATCGGGGCGACCGCCCTGGAATACTTCGCCTTCACGTTTGTTATCTTTGGTGCGTTGCTCATATGGACCGGTGTCCAGCTGATGCGACACCGGAACGAGGACCCAGATCCGCGCGATAATTTCATGGTTCGCGTTGCTCGCAAGCGTTACCGTTTCTCAAATGACTACCACGGGACCAAGCTGTTCATTAAGGAAAACGGTCTACGGTTTGCAACCCCATTGCTTCTGGTGATGTTTGCCATCGGATCCACAGATCTTCTGTTCGCCCTAGATTCAATACCTGCGACGTTCGGTGTAACGCAAGAGCCGTATCTGGTTTTCACCGTGAATGCGTTTGCTTTGTTGGGTCTTCGAGCTCTGTACTTCCTGCTTCGCGGTTTATTAGACAAGATGATTTACCTATCGCTGGGGCTTGCAGTTATTTTGATCTTCATCGGAATCAAGTTGGTCCTGACTTACTTCCATGAAATCAATAGCGCAATTCCCAAGATCTCAACAAACATGAGTTTGGGCTTCATTGCGCTTGTACTCATTGCGGTCGCGATCGGGTCAGCGATCAAGGTCAAGCGCGACCCTGGTGCCAAGGGGCATGCCGGTCGACTTACCGATGCGAAGCCAGAGGATGAAGTCTAAGCAGTAACTACCAGCCTCGGTCTTGCCAGGAATCGAGTGAGGCTCGTTCAGCTCCAACCGTGGTGTCATCGCCATGACCCGGGTATACCCAGGTTGTGTCTGGAAGCACATCAAAGACCTGAGTTTTCACGCCATTGAAAAGGGTTGTGAAGTTTTCGGGTGTCGTGGTTTTGCCTACTCCTCCCGGGAAGAGACAATCCCCAGAAAAGAGGTGTCCGTGGCCTAACGGATCGTCATAAAAAAACATACTCGCTCCAGGTGTGTGACCACCGGTGCTCAGGACTCGCAGCGAAATATCGCCAAAGGTGACAACAGCACCGGGTTCTAGCACGTGGTCAGTAGCAACATCAATTGAAACGACATCTGCTTTAGGTGCGAAAGTCTTTGCGCCGGTGGCACTTACTACCTCGGCCAAAGCGCCCCAGTGGTCGTGGTGACCGTGTGTGGTGAGGACACCCATAAGTCCGCCGGGCCCGACGAGAGTGAGTAACCGATCCGGTTCGGCTGCAGCATCAATCAGCACCTCGGTGCCCGTTTTCGCACACCTCAACAGATATGAATTGTTGTTATACGGGCCCACGGCGATTTTGCTAATCAGCAGATTAGGCAACTCGCGAACGTGTGCAGGACCATTTACCTGGGCATTCCCGTTATACATATTCAGACTATAGCGATCAAACAGGCGTCGGACGCGGGTTCCCAAGGAAGCCGGGAAGGCGAATGACGAATAAGATTGGACAGGCTCGGAAGTTCATCAGTGGCACATTATGTGGGAATGAGTTTGGGTGGAAAAGTTAATCATTAGAGGCGCTCGGGAGCACAATCTCAAGAACGTTTCCGTGGATTTGCCTCGTAATGCTCTCATAGTATTCACTGGATTGTCCGGGTCGGGGAAGTCCAGTTTGGCATTTGACACGATCTTCGCCGAGGGTCAAAGACGTTATGTGGAGAGCCTGTCGGCCTACGCCCGTCAATTCCTTGGCCAGATGGATAAGCCCGATGTTGATTTTATCGAGGGTCTTTCACCGGCTGTATCTATCGACCAAAAGTCAACTTCGCGTAATCCTCGGTCCACTGTTGGAACGATTACGGAAATATACGATTACCTACGGCTGCTTTACGCGCGGATCGGCAAGCCGCATTGTCCTGAGTGCGGTGACCCAATTGCTAAGCAGACGCCCCAACAGATAGTCGATCAGATTCTTGAAATGCCGGCGAAAACGAAGTTCCAGGTGCTTGCACCTCTGATACGTGAGCGTAAGGGCGAATACCTTGAGGTGTTTAAACAACTACAAGCTGATGGTTACTCCCGCGTACGTGTTGATGGTGAAATCTATTCACTCGACAGCGTTCCAGCGCTTAAGAAGCAGGAAAAGCACACAATTGAGGTTGTGGTTGATCGCCTTGCAGTGAATCCAGAGTCACGTCAGCGGATGACAGACTCTGTGGAGACGGCCCTACGGCTCGGGCACGGAAATGTCACCCTGGATTTCGTGGACCGGCCAGCGGATGATCCAAAGCGAGAGTTAACCCTGAGCGAGCACTTGGCATGTATGCGAGATGGCTTGTCTTTTGAAGAACTTGAACCTCGCTCTTTTTCTTTCAACTCTCCCTTCGGTGCATGCCCCTCGTGTTCGGGCTTAGGAGTAACGCGCGCAGTTGATGAAGAGTTAGTCATTCCCGATTCTGAAGCCTCACTCAATGAAGGTGCTATCGCTCCATGGTCACGAGGAACCGTGAGTGAATACTTCAAAAGATTACTTGAAGCCCTCTCTGAGGAAATTGGGATTGACATGGACACCCCGTGGTCAAAACTAAGCGCCAAAAACCGCAAAGCCATTCTCTATGGAACAGATGCCGAACTACACGTAAAATTTAAAAACCGGTACGGCCGTCAACGCTCCTACTACACCACCTACGAAGGTGTCGTCAATTTCATCGCCCGTCGCCACGCAGAAGCTGACACTGACTCATCTCGTGAACGCTTCGAGGGCTTCATGCGCGAAGTCCCCTGCGAGGCATGTCATGGCAGTCGGCTTAAACCATTGACTTTAGCTGTAACCGTGTCAGATCATTCCATTGCGCAGATTGCTGCCCTGCCCATCAGCGGCGCGCGCGATCTTTTGGCAACATTAAAACTATCAAAGCGAGACGAAACAATTGCGGCACGCGTACTTAAAGAAGTGAATGAACGCCTACAGTTCCTCGTTGACGTCGGTTTGCACTACCTCTCACTGGATCGAGCCGCGGGAACACTGGCGGGTGGGGAAGCGCAACGAATTCGGCTTGCCACTCAGATTGGGTCCGGTCTCACGGGAGTTCTCTATGTTCTTGATGAACCGAGCATTGGCCTGCATCAGCGTGATAACGAGCGACTCATTGAAACGCTTATTCGTTTGCGTGATTTGGGTAATACCCTGATTGTCGTCGAGCACGACGAAGACACAATCAGAATGGCGGATTGGATCGTTGACATTGGTCCAGGTGCAGGGGAGCACGGGGGCGAAGTAGTTGTCAGTGGCAATCTCGAAGACCTTATGAATTCGAAGAGATCGATAACGGGTGCATACATCTCTGGTGCACGTAGCATCGCGGTCCCTGAGCAACGGCGAAGCCAGGAACGTGGCTGGATAGGTGTTCGTGGCGCCAAAGAACATAATTTGCGAAATGTTGATGTTGATTTTCCTTTGGGGAATCTCTGCGTCATCAGTGGAGTTAGCGGATCTGGCAAGTCAACTCTGGTCAACGACGTCCTACTGAATGTCTTGGCACGAGAACTAAACGGCGCCTCGGTTGTTCCGGGTAAGCACACCAAGGTCACGGGGCTCGACCAAGTGGACAAGGTGGTCCACGTTGATCAAGGACCGATTGGAAGGACCCCTCGAAGTAACCCTGCTACATACACCGGCGTATTCGACCACGTTCGCAAACTATTTGCCCAGACGCAGGAAGCGAAAGTTCGTGGATATCAACCGGGCAGATTCAGTTTCAATGTCAAAGGTGGTCGCTGTGAAGCATGCAGTGGTGATGGAACCCTAAAAATTGAAATGAACTTCCTCCCCGACGTCTACGTACCATGCGAGGTGTGCCATGGAGCTCGTTACAACCGGGAGACACTCGAAGTTCACTATAAGGGCAAAACAATTGCTGAAGTGCTTAACATGCCCATCGAGGAAGCGAGCGAATTCTTTGCCGCCATCCCGGCAATCTCGCGCCACCTGAAGACATTGGTAGAGGTTGGATTGGGTTACGTCCGGATGGGCCAATCCGCACCAACCCTCTCAGGTGGAGAAGCACAACGGGTAAAACTTTCAGCCGAATTGCAAAAGCGCTCAACGGGGCGAACAATTTATATTCTTGATGAGCCAACAACCGGGTTGCACTTTGAGGATATTAGAAAATTATTGCTCGTGCTACAAAGCCTGGTTGACAAAGGCAACAGCGTCATCGTCATTGAGCACAATCTTGATGTGATTAAATCAGCTGACTGGATTATTGATATGGGACCCGAAGGAGGGTCGGGCGGTGGAAAAGTTGTTGCCGAAGGGACACCGCTGGACATCGCAGCGGTTAAGGCAAGTCATACGGGCAGATTTCTCAAGAACATGAAACTCAAACACTAGGGAGAATGACGATGAAGCGAAGAGACGTTCTCAAAGCAGGAGCAGTAACGGGAGCCCTTGCGGTTGTTGGCGTATCCGTTAGTGCCTGCGCTAACGAAACTGCCGTCACTATGTCTGTTGATTCAATTGAAGTGGCGGATATACCCATTGGCGGTGGAGTCATTGTTTCTGAGCCACCTGTTGTCATCACGCAACCCAACGCGGGTGAAGTTAAAGCTTTCACATCAATCTGCCCACACCAGGGCTGCAAGGTCAGCGAAGTGAGCAATAATGAGATTTATTGTCCATGCCATGGATCCAAATTCTCGGCATTAGATGGTTCAGTTATTCAAGGGCCTGCAACCGAAGGGTTAGCCGCGGCTGCGGTGGCAGTCGATGGAACCAAAGTTAGTTTTGGCTAATCCACGTAATATCTGATGTCTGATCCCTCGAGTTATCGCCCAGCGCCGGGAAGCATCCCGGTTAACCCTGGTGTCTATCGCTTTCGCGACCCCGAGGGTCGAGTCGTGTATGTCGGAAAGGCTAATAATCTACGTTCGCGCCTCAACTCGTATTTTCAGGATTTCGGTGCATTGCATACCAGGACACAGAAGATGCTTACAACAGCATCAAGTGTTGAT
>CANMNM010000036.1 GCA_947499275.1 Actinomycetota bacterium
TGAAACAGCATTAACGCGAGACCAGCTACTTGCCAATGCCACGATCTATTGGGCGACGGGGACAATCAGCTCGGCAATGCGGCTCTACTTCGAATGGGCGAAGCAGAAAGCTTCCCAACCAAATCCGCCCTTTGTAACCGTGCCCGTTTCAGTGTCAATTTTCCCGAACGATATTCGGCGCTGGCCGCGTTCATGGGCCGAGCGTTCACTCAATATTGTCGACTGGGAAGTGCTCGACGCTGGAGGACACTTCGGTTCATGGGAGCAACCCGAATTGTTTATCAACTCGGTTCGCCGCTCCCTCGGCTAAACAAGAACACGTACTGTAAAACGTTAGTGAACTCGAATGGTACGACAAGGAAGTTTCACCACAAATTTTTGTGTGTCGAAGCGGGTCGAGACTCGTCCAACACTGTGAGCATGCGTGGGTATGGCCCAGGTCAGGCGCAGACCTTCTTGAGTGCGATATTGATCCCCGCTCGAAAATCTTTCTTCGAGGCACCTAGCATTTTAGTTGCATCCGTTATCTCTTTTTGTCCCATGAACAAGCTCAGAATCGTCTTGGGATTAATCACGTACATCGTGCAGATGTCTTCGAATGCCTCTGGATCCTCCGCCAAACTTTCCTCGAACGCCTCGTAAACGATTTTTGCCACGGCATTCTGCTTATTCGTCGCCGACGGCTGTACCGCTTGTGCAGGGGCAGCGAGCCCGATAACACTTGTAGGACCAACGATTAAAAATGATGCTGCACTTAACCGAATAACCTTCATGGGTAAACCTTTGTTCGAAGTTGATTTCCGACCTTGCTCCATATGATCAAAACCTAGGGCATCTTGAACTTTTCCGCAAAGAGTCAGCCGAACTGCCGGATCTGGCGCAATTGTGCGGGCAATACAAGTACCAATTCAAACGTTCAAAAACAATGGTCAAAAGTCGCGATTTCGACTAAAGTGCGCTTGTCAATTCTTGTGAGACCAATCATTAGTGGAAGAGGGACACCCAGTGGATGACACCGTTCGCCAACACAAGTACGTACTTACCGAAGATCAGATGCCCACCACTTGGTACAACATCATTCCTGACCTGCCGGCACCCCCACCTCCGCCCTTGCACCCTGGGCGCTTGGATCCAGTGGGGCCCGAGGATCTGGCTCCGCTATTCCCCATGGAATTAATCATGCAAGAAGTCTCAACTGAACGGTTTATTGAAATTCCCGGGGGCGTGCTTGATGTGTACCGACAGTGGCGGCCATCACCGTTGTTTCGGGCGCACCGACTGGAGAAGGCGTTGGGCACCCCCGCGCGTATCTACTACAAGTACGAAGGTCTCTCGCCCGCGGGTTCGCACAAGCCAAACACAGCCGTTCCGCAGGCTTACTACAACAAAAAGGAAGGCACCAAGCTCCTCACCACTGAAACAGGTGCAGGGCAATGGGGCACCGCACTGTCATTTGCCTGTGCCCTGTTTGATCTTGATTGTGAGGTGTGGCAGGTAGGTGCATCTTTTGACTCAAAGCCTTACCGCCGCTTAATGATTGAAGCATTCGGAGCGAAAGTTCACCGGTCACCATCAGATGTCACCGAAATTGGTCGGCAACTGGCCCAAGACCCGCGCAATTGGTCAGGCTCCCTTGGCATTGCTATCTCTGAGGCAGTTGAAGTTGCTGCAACACACGCCGACACCCGCTACGCACTCGGCTCGGTTCTCAACCATGTGTTGCTGCACCAAACGATCATCGGCGAGGAAGCCATTTTGCAAATGCAAATGGCAGGTGACACACCCACCATGATCGTTGGTTGCACCGGCGGTGGTTCAAACTTTGGCGGGCTTTCATTCCCCTTCATCCGCGAGAAGATGGCAGGCAAAATCTCGCCTCGAATCGTGGCTACCGAACCAACCTCGTGCCCCTCGCTCACACGCGGCGAATACCGGTATGACTTTGGTGACACCGCGGGCATGACACCGCTCATGAAGATGCACACATTGGGCCACGATTTCATTCCAGACCCAATTCACGCCGGAGGATTGCGTTATCACGGGATGTCACCACTTGTTTCGCACATGTATGAGTTAGGCATGATGGAAGCGGTTGCCGTTCCGCAAACCGAATGTTTCGCAGCAGCAATTCAGTTTGCCCGCACCGAGGGAATCGTGCCTGCACCGGAACCAACCCATGCAATTGCGGTTGCCATCCGCGAAGCTCTCAAGGCCAAGGAAACCGGGGAAGAAACCGTTATTTTGACCGCACTATGCGGGCACGGCCACTTCGACCTACCCGCCTACGACCAGTACTTACGCGGAGAAATGGTCGATGAAGTGTTCTCCGATGCTCGGCTGGCCGAAGCAATGTCATCGGTGCCAGAGGTTTCATTCCCCTAGCGGCACCATCAATATCGGCTCAACATCTATGGCTCGACGTGAGGTAACCGCGTGGGGAGTGCTTGACCAATGTCCTCGGACAATCTTCGAGCAGGTTTCGTTTTTCGCCGCGTTCATGGGCCGAGCGTTCACTCAATATTGTCGACTGGGAAGTACTCGACGCTGGAGGACACTTCGGTTCATGGGAGCACCCCGAATTGTTTATCAACTCGGCTTGTCGCGCGGTTTAGACGGTAGTGCCCCGTGAAATTGAGTAGGAAGTAATCTCTTCGCCACTAGCCGCCGGGATTTTCAGCACTGCGCCGAAAGCCTGTGAGGCAATCATGAAAAGGCTCCAGAGGGTCAATTCGACAATTTCGGGTTCGGTAAACTCTTCGCGAAGTACCGTGAATACTGCGTCATCGATATTCCGTGGATCTTTAACCAGGAGCATTGCATAGGCAACCGCCAATGATTCTCGCGGATTAACGTATTCATCTTTAACCGGAGCAAGTGATGCGCAGAATTGGCATCCCACCTCTGGGGCCATGGAGCGTCGGATTTCTTCTTTAATGTCGGCTTCGATTAAACCCTCAAAGCGTAGTTCGCATTCAAGGTCCCACCACTTAGCCATTGCACCAGGGCAATGGCTCATTACCTGCTCGAACACATTGCCAGGCTGCCCTGACGGACTAATTCTACTCTGTGTAAACGGTGTTGAAGTCGACATAATTCTACCGGCACCTTCCGACTGTAGTTTCCAGACAATATTCCTAATGGGTGGAAGGTATCAAGAAATTTGAAGTATCGTGGAAGAATGCAATTGAAATTCACCTCTCAAGTAGATTCAGGTCGGCGATGAGCAGGGCCACTCTGGTCAAGTATTGGGCCCCGTGGTGCGGATCCTGTCGTCTGTATAGCCCCGCGATAGATCGGCTTGTATCGACTCATGCAGAAATCATCGAGCTCATTGATATTGACTTGTCACAACAACCTGAAATTGCCGAGCAAAGGGGAGTTTTGTCCTTGCCGACGCTGAGTGTTCTCGTTGCCGGCGAAGAAGTACTCCGACTTACCGGTCTGATGCCATACGAAAAACTAGAAGAGGCCGTTCTGGCCGCATTGGCCTAAAAGATCACCTGCTGGGCCGTTGGGGTTGAATCTAAACGGAAATAAAGCTTCCTCCGAGTTGAGCTATGCGTTAAAAGAGTGCCGTAGCGAGATTGCGATACTGACTGAGTGGAAATTCAGGCGAGTCACCGTTGAGCACCTGCAAACAGACTGAACTTGCTCCAGCTGCTAGCTGTTCATCAACTCGTTCAACGATTGCGTCAACATCACCCCACGCAATGATCGCATCTACTAGACGGTCACTTCCCCCGTCTTTTATTTCATCATCGTCAAAACCAAGGCGATTCAAGTTACTGGTGTAGTTGGGCAGACTTAGGTAGAGCTCCATATGATTTCGCGCAATAGCGCGGGCAATGTGCGGGTCACTTTCAAGGACTACACCCTGCTCTGGAATCAATAGTGCTTCTTGTCCCATGGTTTCGCGTGCAAGCACCGTGTATTCAACCGGTACGAAATACGGGTGCGCTCCCGATGCGCGCTCAGCCGCTAACTGGAGCATGCGTGGACCAAGCGCAGCGAGAATAAGGTTTCCAATCGGTACTCCGGGTTGCTGCACTGCCAGTTCATCCAGGTAATGCACCATACGACTGTAAGGGCGTTCATAGATTTGATTAGTTGCCTCGACCATGGGACCGTGGCTTGCGCCCAGGCCAAGCAAAAATCGACCAGGGTTTGCCTGATCAAGGGAGTTGTATGCCGTCGCGGTTTGAGTCGCGGTTGAGTGCCAGATACTCAGGACGCCGCTAGCAATCGTGAGAGTGTTTGTAGCCTCCAGGAGATCACCGAACAGACTTGGCACTCCATCGCCGAACCCGGCGGAGAGCCACAAACTTTCATAGCCGAGAGCTTCTATCTCAGCTGCCACTTCGCAGGCTTCAGCTCGTCGCGAGTGATCTAGCCAATTCCCTCTGCCCCAGATGCCTACAGGCCGATTTGTCATTTCTGAACTCTACAAGGGCTGTACTCGTCTGGTCTTAGGGTCTTAGGGTCTTAGGGTCTTATGGTCTTAGGGTCTTACGTACTTGTGGGGAGGGTGGCCCCTCACTTCGCAGAAGCAACCAACACTGGAATAACCCGGCCAGCTTTCCCCGCATATTTGTCATAGAGCGGATACACCTCGACAGCTCGATGCCACCACTCCTCCCGTTCAGCCCCGTGAACCTCCCGCACTACATAATCAAAGGGCTCTGGACCATCTTGAATCATGATGTTGGGATCTTCCATCAGATTGAGATACCACCCGGGGTTCTTATGGCTTCCGCCATCACTCGCTACAAGGGCGTACTCGCCACCGTACTCGACACGCATAAGCCCAATTTTACGGACCTTGCCACTTTTCGCGCCCATCATCGTGACGATCGTGATCGGTATTCCAGTCTCGAGAAGTGTGTTGGCTTCCTTGCCCCCTGAAGCTTCATAGGCTGCTACCTGATCGGCAACCCACTGAGCCGAGCTTGGTTCGTACTCGCCTTTGATTGGCATGTCAATCCCCCTAATATTTATTGATCCTACAACATCAGCTCATCCACAACCGGGCCAACAACGGATCACACGAAACGACCTTGCAACCCACTTACGATAGCCCGGTGATTAAGTCATGGGTCACCGCCACCAATCACAACTGCTATTTTGAGGATTTCTTTGCTTGGGCTTTCTTCTCAGCCCGCTCGGCTCGCACTCTCACTTCAATGGCTTCAGCTTCTTCCAGGGTGGGTGCGCCTCCACCAAAACGAGCTGGAATCCATGGGGCGCCTGTATCTTTATCGGGATAGCGTTCAATCGCTCTAGCTAAAAGCTCGCGCAATGCTTCGCGCAAGCGATCATTTGCTTCCTCTGCATCACCTGAGATGTCAAGCGGCTCTCCCACCATGATCACTATTGGGCGACCGCGGGTTAAGTCTTTACCCGAATAGGAGAAAATTCGGTGTCCGCCAAAAATGATCATGGGAAGCACGGGAACCTTAGCTATTCGCGCCATGCGGATAGTTCCACTCTTCACATCCTTGATATCCAAGGATCTACTCATTGTGGCCTCGGGGAAAACTCCAACGATCTCACCCTTTTGTAGGTCGGCAACGGCGTCGCGCAACGCTTGGGAACCGGCATCACGATCCACGGGAATGTGTTTCATGCCACGCATGAGAGGACCAGCAATTTTGTGCTTGAAAATTGAATCCTTCGCCATGAAACGAACGAGTCTGCGACCGCGCATGTTTGCGGGAATGCCACCTAGCGCAAAATCCAAATAGCTTGTGTGGTTGATTGCGAGAATTACACCACCGGAAAGTGGGATGTTTTCTTCACCAACAATATCGATCTTCAGGCCTAACCCAGCAAAAGCGCCTTTGGCGATGAGAACAATTGATTGGTAGAACGGATCGGCCACGATACAAGACTACAGCGCCAGAGTCATCGGGCGTTGGAATGCTAAATACCGTCTCCCACTCGAGCACCATTCTTTTCCAACAGTGAACGTACTTCAGAGGACCGGTAACGACGATGCCCACCCAATGTGCGGATGCTGGTTAACTTCCCCGACGTAGCCCAGCGGGTTACAGTCTTAGGGTCAACTCGGAAAAGGGAGGCCACCTCACCGGGTGTCATCAGGTGCTCTGTTTCAGGGATTGGACTTACGCGCGAATTCTGGGCATGAATCTGGGAATTGCTGGCCATCGAGCTAGCAGCGGGCTGGTGTGAAGCGCCGCCAAATTGCCGTGGGTTAAGCGAGTTCACTTGTGACACAACTCCCCTCGTCTTAATCGCCGATCAGGTAGGGCAGAAACGAAATGCCCCTTTTGTGAATAACCCAACGCTAGCCCGGTTTGCTGATTTTGCAAGTCAGAGGCACTTCAGGTCACCCCTCCCCTCAAATTCTTGAGGAGTCACTCTCGGCGCGTGGCTCCACGAGCGATCCTTGGACCCGGCTCTCTGCCCATGAATTGGTCGTGATCAGCCAAGAAATTCACTCCACCAACTTGGGGCCAGGGATGGTGTGGTGTTGTTCAAGTGACAGAAGAGTTAGTTGGGGCAGATGTTGCTCAGGCGTGTGGCCAAGTAACCCCGGTAGCAGCGGCCGAGGCGAACGGAAGGGAGCGATAAACGCCTAGTTCCATTGGTGCATCCGCGCGATCAATCGGTGGACGATAGTATTGCCCGGTGGCGGGCGAGAATGCCCCCATCAAAACTATTAGTCCACTAGCTACCGGTATTTACTGGAAGAGGGGGTCGAGTCATGGGACGCGGCCGAGCGAAAGCCAAGCAAACAAAAGTTGCGCGCGAACTAAAATACGGCGGGCCTCAGACCGACTTTGATCGGTTACAGGCTGAATTGAGTGGCCAGCCTGCACCTGTTTATGTTGAAACAGTTGCCGCAGAAACGGACTCAGAAGAGGACCCTTATGCGAAGTATTACGAAGATAGTGAAGACGAAGCCGCGAAGTAGTTCAGAGAACTACGTCTCGTAGGTCCCCACAAGATTCACGGATCCCCCGCCGCCCCCTTTAGCGGGTGCGTCGCCTTTCTCACCAGGATTTCGATCACGTATTGATCCACACACCCACGCATCAAGTTCACGTTCTCCCAAGATTTGCAAGCATGAGTCAACCTGATCTTCGGGAACAATGGCAAACATGCCGATTCCCATATTGAATGTTTTTTCAGCGTCACCCAGTGAAACATTGCCTTCGCTGCAAATCACGTTGAATATTTCCGCGGGCGCCCACGTCTGTCGATAAACATCAGCTGCAAGATTCTGCGGCAACACCCTGGCTAGGTTCGCGGCAATCCCACCACCGGTGACATGGCTAAAAGCGTGAACCTGTGATTCCCGAATAAGTGCGAGTGCATCAAGGGCATATATATGTGTGGGCTCTAACAGTTCCTCACCTACGGTGCGACCAAGTGAATCAATGTATGCGTCCAGCCCCAATTTTCCTTCACCTAAAAGTACGTGCCTGGCAAGGGAGTACCCGTTCGAATGCAACCCGGAGGACTTCATCGCGATAACAACATCTCCGATTCTTACTTTCTCCGGCCCCAAAAGATTCTCTGCGTCAACAATTCCTGTTCCCGCTCCAGCGATGTCGTACTCGTCAGGTGCCATCAGCCCTGGGTGTTCGGCTGTCTCCCCACCCACAAGTGAGCAGCCGGCAAGTTCACACCCGCGAGCAATTCCTGACACGATGCTGGCAACACGTTCGGGGTTGACTGAACCAACTGCGATGTAGTCGGTCATAAATAATGGTTCAGCGCCACAAACAACCAGGTCGTCAACCACCATTGCTACCAAGTCCAACCCAACCGTGTGGTGAATGTCGAGTGCTCGCGCAACCGCGATTTTGGTTCCCACACCATCGGTCGACGTTGCCAGAAGTGGCCTGCGCATGTGCTTCGCAGCTGAAATGTCAAAAAGTCCAGCGAATCCGCCAAAATCTCCAACGACTTCGGGTCGAGTACTTGCCGCGATCGATGCCCGCATGAGCTCGACGGCACGCTCACCGGACTCGACGTCAACACCCGCCTGCGCATACGTTGCGCCCTGCTGCGTCATGGGCGATTAAGTGCGTCAAGGGCTAATGGGTCAACCAGCAGGAGCTCGGATTCGGAGACCCTGCGTTCAATTCCTTCAAATATCTCGAGGTTCACTTTGTGCTCTTCCGAGAGTTCAACGGGGTAAACCCCGTCAAAGCAGGCCCGACATAGATTGTTTTTAGGAATCTGGGTTGCCTCGATGAGCGCATCAAGTTCAATGAATGCGAGTGAATCCGCTCCAATTGATGCGCAAATCTCGTCAACGCTCAAACCGTTTGCAATGAGTTCTGCTCTCGTTGCAAAATCAATTCCATAGAAGCATGGCCACTTAACCGGTGGGCTAGAAATTCGAACATGGACTTCGAGCGCTCCTGCTTCGCGCAACATGCGTACCAATGCGCGTTGCGTGTTCCCGCGGACAATCGAGTCGTCGACCACGATCAGTCTTTGACCTGCGATTACTTCCTTAAGTGGGTTTAACTTCAGTCGGATACCCAGCTGGCGAATCGTTTGCGAGGGTTGAATAAATGTCCGACCGACATACGAATTCTTAACGAGTCCCTCAGCGAACGGTATCCCAGATTCTTGGGCGTAACCGATTGCGGCATAGCGACCAGACTCGGGAACGGGGATAACGAGATCAGCCTCAACGGGATGCTCCCTCGCGAGGCGACGCCCGGTGTCAACCCGTGTTGCCTGCACTGAACGTTGGGCAATCGAAGTATCGGGGCGGGCCAAATACACGTATTCGAATAAACAGCCTTTTGGTTCCGCGGGTGCAAATCGGTGGGTACGTAGTCCTTGTGAATCCACAACGATTAGTTCACCGGGCTCAACCTCGCGAACAATCGAGGCTCCGACTATGTCTAGGGCCGCAGACTCACTCGCAATAACCCAGCCGTTCTCCAGCCGACCAAGCACCAGCGGCCTGATTCCCTGTGGATCCCGAGCCGCATAGAGCGAATTGTCGTCCATGAATACCAAAGAAAAGGCTCCCTTGACTGAAGGGAGCTCTTTGATTGCTGCCTCTTCG
>CANMNM010000037.1 GCA_947499275.1 Actinomycetota bacterium
TACGTGGTTGCAGCCAAAGGTGAGAAGCGAGCTACTTGCGTTGCACTCGACTTGGGAATCAAGTCCATGACGCCCCAGCGGATGTCGCAACGAGGTATTGAGGTTCACGTAGTTAACGCGAATACGACATGGGATGAAATTCTGTCCTTGAAACCGGATGGTATTTTTCTTTCAAACGGACCGGGAGATCCGGCGACGGCGGTTGGCGCAATCGCGATAGTGCAGCAGGCCCTTGAAGCCAAAATGCCGTTGTTTGGGATCTGCTTTGGGAACCAAATTCTCGGTCGGGCACTTGGCCTAGAGACTTACAAAATGCAATATGGTCATCGGGGGATCAATCAACCTGTCAAGGATCTCACCACGGGAAAAGTGGAAATCACGGCGCACAACCACGGATTTGCAGTTCGGGCACCCGAAACATTAGAGTTCGACACCGCGTATGGTCGCGCCCGAATTACCCATATTTGTTTGAACGACAATGTCGTCGAAGGGATCGAATTACTCGGCCAGAATGCATTCAGTGTCCAGTACCATCCGGAGGCGGCAGCAGGCCCACACGATTCCGACTATCTCTTCGACCGTTTTCTAGAAAAGATGGGTTCACATGCCTAAGCGCGATGATATTAAGTCAGTCATGGTGATCGGATCCGGCCCAATCGTGATTGGGCAAGCCTGTGAATTTGATTACTCGGGTACACAGGCGTGTCGAGTGTTGCGGGAAGAAGGGATTCGCGTGATCTTGGTCAATTCGAATCCTGCAACCATCATGACCGACCCAGAGTTCGCGGACGCCACTTACATTGAACCAATCACAACGCAATATTTGGAATTAGTGATTGCTAAGGAGCGCCCCGATGCGCTGCTACCCACGCTGGGTGGGCAAACGGCACTCAACGCTGCAATCCAATTGGATAAGGCTGGGATTCTGAAAAAGTACAACGTCGAGCTCATCGGCGCCGATATTGAGGCAATCGAGAGGGGGGAAAACCGAGAGAAGTTTCGTAAAATTGTCCAAGAAATCGGTGCCGAGAGTGCGCGCTCGCATATTTGTCACACCATGCAAGACGCACTTGCTGGTGTGATTGAACTTGGCTACCCAGTGGTGGTTCGCCCTTCGTTCACCATGGGAGGTGCCGGTTCGGGAATCGCCTACGATGAGGACGATCTCGTTCGAATCGCTGGACTTGGACTCGAGGCGAGTCCAACCTCCGAGGTCTTGTTAGAAGAATCCATCATTGGGTGGAAAGAATATGAACTTGAGTTGATGCGCGACAAAAATGACAACGTGGTCGTGGTTTGTTCAATTGAAAACGTAGACCCCATGGGTGTCCACACGGGAGACTCGATCACGGTGGCCCCAGCCTTGACACTTACCGACCGCGAGTTCCAAAAGTTACGTGACGTTGGAATTGACATCATTCGGGCAGTTGGTGTGGAGACGGGCGGATGCAATATTCAGTTCGCGATAAACCCCGACGACGGTCGTTTAATTGTTATCGAGATGAACCCACGTGTATCGAGATCTTCTGCACTGGCGTCGAAAGCAACCGGGTTCCCCATTGCAAAAATAGCGGCCCGCCTCGCAATTGGTTACTCACTTGACGAAATTCAAAACGACATAACTGCTGAGACACCCGCATCTTTTGAGCCAACACTTGATTACATTGTCGTTAAAGTTCCTCGTTTTGCGTTTGAAAAATTTCCTGGTGCCGATACCACTTTGACAACCACTATGAAAAGCGTCGGCGAGGCCATGGCCATTGGCCGAAGTTTCCCTGAGGCACTACAAAAGGCATTGCGTTCGACTGAGCAAAAGTCAGCAATTTTTTCGTGGGAAGAGCCACGAGATGCGGCCGAGATACCTCAATTAATCGAAGATATGAAACGGCCACACGACGGAAGACTGACACTGGCCCAACGGGCCTTGTGGTTAGGCGCTACCAATGCGCAGATCCACGAGGCTACCAATATCGATCCATGGTTCCTTGATCAAATACAACGCATCAACGAAATGGCAGATCAGATCCGTGAGAGCAGTGACCTACTTGCCCCCCTGCTTTTTGAAGCTAAGTCCCTCGGATTCAGTGACCTACAAATTGCGGGCCTGCGCGGTGTAGGAGAGGCACGCATTCGGGAGATGCGTAAACAATTAGGGGTATTCCCTGTTTTCAAGACAGTTGACACTTGCGCTGCTGAGTTTTCCGCTAAGACCCCCTATCACTATTCGTCATACGATAGTGAAACCGAAGTTGTGCCATCCGAGCGTCGAAAAATAATCATCCTCGGTTCTGGGCCCAACCGCATTGGTCAAGGAATCGAGTTCGACTATTCATGTGTGCACGCAGCAATGACACTGAGTGAAGCCGGATTTGAAACGATCATGATCAACTGCAACCCTGAGACCGTTTCCACAGACTACGACACTTCCGACCGGCTGTATTTTGAACCGTTGACATTCGAAGACGTTATGGCCGTCATTGACGCAGAAAGTGCAGCCGGTGTGCTTGTCGGTGTGATTGTGCAACTGGGTGGACAGACACCACTTGGCTTGGCTCAACCACTCGCTGATGCAGGAGTCCCCATTATTGGGACTCAGCCAGCAGCAATCCACTTGGCGGAAGATCGCGAAATGTTTTCTCAAGTATTGACCGAGGCGAAAGTCCCGGCGCCCGCGCACGGAACCGCCCGATCATTTGAGCAGGCAAGAGAGATTGCAGACCGGATCGGCTATCCCGTATTGGTTCGCCCAAGTTATGTACTTGGTGGACGTGGAATGGAAATCGTCTATGAGGAGGAAAGGCTCAAGGATTATTTGGAGAAAGCCACTCAGATTAATCCTGAGCATCCGGTTTTGGTTGACCGATTCCTCGATGACGCCGTGGAAATTGATGTTGATGCTCTCTTCGACGGAACGGATCTTTATCTGGCCGGCGTTATGGAGCACATTGAAGAGGCAGGAATTCATTCCGGTGACTCGGCATGCGTTCTGCCGCCCATCACATTGGGTCGGCAGGAAATTGACCGCATTCGAAAGTCGACACACGCTATTGCCGCCGGAGTGGGTGTTGTTGGGCTGATTAACATTCAGTTCGCATTGGCATCGGACGTTCTCTATATTTTGGAAGCGAATCCACGGGCATCTCGAACCGTTCCTTTTGTTTCAAAGGCAACAGGGGTACCAATTGCCAAGGCTGCAGCTCGGATCATGGCGGGGGAAAGCATCGCGTCATTGCGAGCGATTGGGTTGCTACCGAGAGTTGGAGACGGTGGTCAACTACCGCCGGGCAGCCCAGTTTGCGTTAAAGAGGCGGTTCTTCCATTTGGTCGATTCCACGGCGTGGACACTGTCTTGGGTCCCGAAATGAAATCTACGGGTGAAGTGATGGGAATTGACTCATCATTTGGTGTCGCTTTCGCAAAGTCCCAGGTAGCAGCTTTTTCGGGGGGACTTCCCACCCGAGGAACAGCCTTCGTCTCTCTTGCCAATCGAGATAAGCGTGCAGCGATATTCCCGATCAAACGACTTTCCGACCTTGGTTTTGACATCCTTGCGACCGAAGGCACAGCTGACATCTTGCAACGCAATAGTATTCCTGCACGGGTCATCAGAAAGCAGTTCGAAGGAACAGGTGCACGGGGGGAACCCACTTGCGTTGATGCCATCAATAATGGCGAAATAGATCTCATTGTTAACACTCCCTACGGAGTCGGTCCGAGAAAAGATGGGTACGAAATCCGGACAGCGGCAGTTTTGCGTGGAGTTCCCTGCATTACAACCGTGCAAGGTTTAGCGGCCGCGGTGCAGGGGATTGACTCACTTCTCCACGACCAGCCAGCAGTGAAGTCGATCCAGGAGCATGCACGGGGCTTAAATTGGGACGGCGTGTAGCGTGGCGCCTATGAATTCCGGGGCAATCCAGGTCAAAGGTGAAGTGCTTGATGTCCAGCGCGCCGGCAAATACTTTGTGATGTCGGTTACCGCCCCTGGACTCGCTGAACTAACCCAGCCCGGCCAGTTTGTCACCGTGAGTATGGGCGGTGAGGAGAGCTCGATGATTCTGCGCAGATCCTTTGCGATCCAGCGGGTGCAATCTCGCGGCATGTACGGCGGGACACTGGAGTTTGTCGTTTCTCCTGTTGGAAAAGGGACTCACTGGTTGACCAAACTCCGTCGCCATGATCCCTTAGATTTGGTCGGGCCATTAGGAAAACCATTTTCCTTACCGACGAAAGCAGTCTCGTGCGTTCTCGTTGGAGGCGGTTATGGTTCGGCACCCTTAATCATGTTGGCGGAAAGTTTGCGTGATCGCGGTTGTCGGGTTGACACAATTATTGGGGCTTCCACCGAAATGAAATTGTATGGAGAACTTGAATTAAAGCGTGTTTCAACTTCGCTCACTTTGACGACCGAAGATGGCACCGCTGGAATCCAAGGTCGGACCACTGATGCTCTGGTAACTATCTTGGATTCCGCACAAGTGGATGTCGTCTACGCATGTGGTCCGATGCCCATGTTGGCGAGTGTCGCCGAGGAGTCCACTGCGCGTAAAGTGTTCAGCCAGTGTTCGGTTGAAGAGTCAATGGCGTGCGGAATCGGCGTCTGCATGACGTGCGTGCTCCCTGTTATAGGTGACGACGGTGTCACCCGAATGCTGCGCTCATGTGTCGACGGCCCCGTATTTCGAGGCGATCGTGTGCGATGGTCCGACGTTGGCACCATCCCCGACGGCGCGCTCGGCAAAGAGGTAGCCAGATCATGACAGGTGCGGTCATTGTTACCGGAAAATCCGCAGGCGTTGCAGATGATTCCTCATTTGATTTCACTACCAATGTCGGCTCATTGGAATTAAACACTCCAATTTTGACAGCGTCAGGTTGTGCCGCGGCGGGACGTGAATTGGACAACTACTTTGACATAACTGCAATCGGTGGCATTGTCACCAAGAGCATCATGTTGGCTCCGCGATCAGGTCGCGCAACTCCTCGCATGGCAGAAACACCAAGCGGAATGCTTAATTCAATTGGTTTACAGGGTCCTGGAGTCGAGAGTTTTATTGAAAATGACCTTGCCTGGTTGCAGCAACGTGGAGCTCGCACGATCGTATCTATCGCTGGGGGGAGCGCTGACGAATTTGGCAAAGTAGCAGCAAAACTCCGGGTTGCGGGTGGCTTTGATGCAATAGAAGTGAATATCTCTTGTCCCAATGTTGAAGACCGAGGTCAAGTTTTTGCCTGCAACGCAGAGGCTGCCGCGCAGGTTATTCAAACTGTCCGGCGAAATAGTGACAACAGGATCCCAATTTTTGCAAAACTCTCACCCGATGTAACCGACATAGTCGAGATTGCCGCTTCTGTTGCACAAGCTGGTGCAAATGGAGTCTCGGTAATTAATACGTTATTGGGAATGGTCATTGACACGAACTCAATGCGACCAGCTTTAGCCGGCGTTACCGGCGGGCTTTCCGGTCCCGCGATTAGACCGGTTGCTGTTCGGTGCATCTGGCAGATCCGAAGCGCGCTCCCGGATTTACCCATTATCGGAATGGGAGGGGTGCGTTCAGGGCACGATGCACTCGAAATGGTTCTGGCCGGAGCAAATGCAGTATCTGTTGGTACGTCTATCTTTAATGATCCATCGGCACCAATGCGCATCCAAAATGAATTGGAGCAAGAATTGCGCAGCCGTGGTTTTAGCAAATTTTCGCAGGCCGTCTCGTATGCGCATCGCGACGTTGACCACACGTTTCAGATTGCGGCATCAACTGATGTGGCTAATCACGCCGATGAGGATTGGGACTTCATCTCCGAGTAGTTGGTTCAGGAAAGAAGGCTCTTGATGGGAACCGCCCCAATTGCAATTGCGCTTGATTCGCGAGAGATCGAAGAGTTGCGCGAATACATAGCGCAGACTCGCGAGATTGTTTCCACACTAAAAATTGGTTTGGAAACGTTTTATCGCATTGGTGCTGACGCGATTGACCTTGTTCGCGAAAGTGGATGTGACTTGTTTCTTGACGTGAAGCTGCACGACATCCCGAATACGGTCGCCGGCGCTGCTGCGGCGCTTGCCCGCTATTCGCCGAAATACCTGACCGTGCACGCTTCCGGTGGACCAGAAATGGTGAGAGCCGCATGTGTGGCAATGCCCGAGACCTACATAACAGCGGTGACGGTGTTGACAAGTCTTGATGACCAGACCCTGCGCGAAGTCGGGATTTGTACGCCAGCACTTGATACCGTCTTGCGTCAAGCAGTGTCCGCCGTTGAAGCCGGGGCAAGAGCAATTGTGTGTTCACCACTTGAAGTAGCCCTGGTTCGCTCTGAGGTTGGCTGTGACATTGTGTTAATCACTCCCGGAGTGCGTCCAGCCGGCGCGGCCCCCGATGATCAAAAAAGGGTGATGACCCCGAAAGAGGCACTTGCGGCGGGAGCAGACCTGCTTGTGATCGGTCGCCCGATTACCGGTGCGGTGAATATTAATTCAGCTGCGCTTGCAATTGCTCGAGAAATTGACCCATTGTGAGCGGATCAATCGAGGAATCCCAACTAATTGCCCCATTGATTGTTGTATCGGGTCCTTCCGGGGTTGGCAAAAGTACCGTGGTTGCCCGTGCGCTTGAGTTGAACCCGAAGCTATGGCTGTCCGTGTCAGCCACAACTCGTGCACCTCGAGTAGGGGAAGTTGATGGCATCTCGTACTCGTTCGTCTCGGGTACGCAATTTTCTGAGATGGTTGATTCTGGCCACATGCTGGAGTGGGCGCAATATGCCGGGAATCGTTACGGAACTCCAAGTGAGCCGGTTCAGGCCAGACGTGAAGCCGGTGTGCCGGTAATTTTGGAGATTGAAGTGAAGGGTGCCCGCCAAGTTCGGGAGAAGGCACCGGATGCAATTCTGGTGTTCATTGCCCCTCCGAGTGTGGCCGAATTGGATGCCCGATTGCGAAAAAGGGGGACGGAAGACGAGGCGGCTCTTGCAGACCGGCTAGAGATCGCCCACGAAGAAATGGCGGCAATGTCAGAGTTCGACCATGTTCTGGTCAATGCCGATGTCAGCCTCACCGCCACCGCCTTGCTAGAGTTCTGTTCTGACCCCCGAAATGAGGATTCATGAACGCACGCCCTGAAGGCATCACCCATCCCTCCATTGACGACCTCCTGACCAAGACCGACTCGAAGTTCTCCCTGGTCAGTTATGCCGCTAAGCGAGCTCGTCAGATCAATGCTTACTACGCCCAATTGGGTGAAGGACTCCTCGAATACATTGGGCCACTGGTTGAGACCCAGGCTCAAGAGAAGCCACTTTCGATTTCCCTGCGTGAGATTGATGCGGGTCTGCTGACTTCTGCGCGCACATTCCCTGAATCACAGATTGCATCTGGTGGAACCGATAACGGTCTCACGGCTGCAAGCGTCGAGGTTGAGAAGGACTAACTTGCCTCGGGTAATCCTGGGCGTGTGCGGTGGAATAGCCGCATACAAATCCGTTGAACTTTTGCGCCTGCTCACCCAAGCAGGATATGAAGTGAATGTCATCCCGACGCAGAATGCACTTCGCTTTGTTGGCATCCCAACTTTTGAGGCGCTTTCGGGCAATCCGGTGAATACCAGTCTGTGGGATGGCGGCGGGAATGTAACGCACGTAGATCAAGGATTGTCTGCGGACCTTATTGTGATTGCACCGGCAACCGCGGACTTTATGGCTCGGTCAACGAGTGGAATTGCCAGTGATCTGCTGGCTAATATTCTTCTAACCGCCACCGCTCCCGTAGTTTTGGCTCCCGCCATGCATACACAGATGTGGGAGCATCCGGCGACTAGGGCCAATGTGGATCTTTTGCGCAAACGCGGTTACATAATTTTGGACCCAGATACCGGTCCGCTCACCGGGTCCGACGTTGGAAGTGGTCGACTGCCGGCTCCGAAACAAATTTTTGATGCCATCGAAGCACAGCTCCATGCCAACACCGGAGCCCTTGTGGGACGGCACGTCGTGATTAGCGCCGGAGGTACCCAAGAAGATTGGGATCCTGTTCGCTTCATTGGAAATCGAAGTAGCGGTAAGCAGGGCGTCGCTTTGGCTAGAGCCGCGCTGGCTGCTGGTGCTCGAGTGACTCTTGTCGCCGGGCATATGGACATTGACCCACCCGCCGGTGCTGAAGTGGTTCGGGCTCTTAGTGGTGAGCAGATGCACAAAGTTCTTGTCAGCCTCATGGGGGAGCAGCCTGATTGCGTAGTCATGGCTGCAGCCGTTGCCGATTTTCGACCGGTTGCGCTATCTGCAACAAAGATTAAAAAAGCGGAGGGCGTCCAGAACATCGGCCTTGAGCAAACCACCGACATTCTGGCCGATATTTGTGCTCAACGAGGTACGGGAGTCGCACCACTCATTATTGGATTTGCGGCGGAAACCACGGCTAATTCTGACGAGTTGACCAAACTTGCACGAGGGAAACTTGCGGCCAAAGGCGCTAACGCAATAATTGTGAATAACGTCAGCGACGGCCAGATATTTGGCTCAGACAATACTGAAGTTTTATTGGTTGAGAGCCACAACGTGACCGGACCAATCCGAGGGTCAAAACTAAATGTCGCCCACGCCGTGGTTCATCGTCTAGCTGAACTACTTGGGCCGTTAGACTCTGGTGTTCCCGCGAGCAAAGAATAATACGTTTCACATACTCACATACATTTCTTAAAAGCGAAGAAGGGGAGTCACGTGGCTCATCGTCTATTTACCTCTGAGTCGGTCACCGAAGGTCATCCCGACAAGATGGCTGATCAAATCAGCGATGCCATCCTCGATGATTTACTGCGACAGGATCCAGCCAGCCGCGTCGCGGTGGAGACCATGCTGACAACAGGCCAAGTCCACGTTGCTGGGGAAGTGACTACCGAAGGCTTCGCCGACGTCATGGGGCTAGTGCGCGACACTGTTCTGGAAATCGGGTACGACAGCTCCGACAAAGGTTTCGATGGCGGTTCATGCGGGATATCAGTGTCAATTGGTCAGCAGTCACCGG
>CANMNM010000038.1 GCA_947499275.1 Actinomycetota bacterium
GCTTTCGTCAAAGACGAGTTCCCCGCCAATGTTTGGTAGACCCAAGCAGTTTCCATAACCACCAATACCCGCAACAACACCAGGCAACACGCGACGAGTGTCGGGGGCATCTGCGGGACCAAAACGAAGTGGATCCATTACCGCAATTGGCCTCGCGCCCATGGAGATGATGTCTCGAACAATTCCACCCACACCGGTCGCAGCACCCTGATAGGGCTCAACATAAGAAGGATGGTTGTGGCTCTCAACTTTGAATGTGACGGCCCAACCGGCACCGATGTCAACAACGCCAGCGTTCTCACCGATGCCGACGAGCAGTGCATCGGTCTTTGGAGCTTTGTCAGCAAACTGACGAAGGTGAACCTTGCTGGATTTATAGGAGCAATGCTCACTCCACATAACCGAGTACATGGCAAGTTCACTACTTGTCGGTCGCCTACCCAAGATCTGCTTGATACTTTCGTACTCATCATGCTTAAGTCCAAGTTCAGCCCACGGCTGTGAAGTATCTGGATTTACTTTGGCGGAATCTACCGAATCGATCATGAGGCACCCACGAGTGACTTCAGAATGCTGGTGAAGAAAGGTATGCCATCAGTAGTCGGACCGGTTAACGCTTCGACGGCGTGTTCGGGGTGTGGCATTAGGCCCACAACGTTTCCGGCTTTATTCGAAATCCCAGCGATATTGCGGTAGCTACCATTGGGGTTGCTACCAACATAGGTGGCGATCACCCGGTTCTCTGCAAAGAGTTCATCCAAGGTCGCCTCACTCGCAACGTAGCCACCCTCACCATTTTTCAATGGGATAACGATCTGTTGCCCGGGTGAAAAGTCCCTTGTCCACAAGGTTTCGGTACTTTCAATCTGCAGTTTCTGGTCGACGCAGATGAAATGCTGATGGTCATTGCGGGTTAAGGCACCGGGAAGTAGGTGGCTTTCGCACAGAATCTGGAACCCATTACAGATTCCCAAAACAGGGAGGCCAACCTGTGCTTTTTGAATGATGAGTGACATCACGGGCGCGAACTTGGCGATCGCTCCGCAGCGGAGGTAGTCGCCGTATGAAAAACCACCTGGGAGTACAACAGCGTCAACGTCATGAAGGTTCGCGTCACCATGCCATAGAGCTACCGGTGTTGCACCGGCGATGCGTATTGCTCGGGCTGCATCTGCGTCATCGAGTGACCCAGGAAAAGTAACGACACCAATCCGTGCACTCACAGTTAATTCTCAACCGTGAGTGTGAAGTCTTCGATAACCGGATTACTCAGTAACTCACCTGCGAGTTTTTCCATGAGTTCTGTCCGCTCGCCTTCGAGTTCACCATCAAGATCGATGATGAACTGTTTCCCCTGCCGCACGTCGATCACCCCACTGAGCCCAAGTCGACCAAGTGCACCCGCAACGGCGCGACCTTGTGGGTCAAGAATTTCGGGTTTAAGTGCGACGTTTACTACAACGCGGGCCACTGGCTCTCCTGTTTTCGCTTTGCTGATATCAATGCAAGACCCAAATCCTATCGGTGTGAGAATTCCCAAGCGCTCCACGCTGAAGAAACCATGTCTGTGAGATCTCGCTTCGCGGTCCAATCCAACACTTCCTTGCTGCGCTGTACGTCAGCAAACGTGGCCGGTGGATCGCCAGCTCTACGAGGGGCAACTTCGGGGGATATATCACGACCAATCGCGCCTGAGATGGAGTTCATCACCTCGCGGACGCTGACCCCGCTTCCTCGGCCCACGTTGATAGCCTGATTCACCGGCCCTGCCTCACACTTGTGTACTGCCGCTACGTGGGCCTCTGCCAAATCGACAACGTGGATGTAGTCGCGAATACACGTTCCGTCTGGGGTTGGGTAATCGGCTCCGAAAATCTCGGGGGGTGCACCTTTCTCAAGAGCCGAAAACACCATGGGGATCAGATTGTTCACACTGTTGTCCCCCAGGTGATCGGCTCCGGCGCCGGCAACATTGAAGTAACGCAGGGCCACCCAGTTCAACCCGTTACTCGTTTCCAAGTCCTTGGCCAACCATTCACCAATTACCTTTGTTTCCCCATAAGGTGACTCAGGATTGAGCGGTTCATTTTCTTTTACCGGATTTGATTGTGGGGTTCCATAGACGGCAGCGGAAGAAGAATAGACAAAATTCTTGATCCCGGCATCAACCATTGAGCCAAGAACGCTCTGCAAACCGGTTACATTTTCTTGGTAGTAAGACAGCGGTATACCAACTGACTCACCGGCCGCTTTCTTAGCCGCGAGATGAATGACTCCGGTCACCTCAAAGTCACGCAAAGCAACTCGAAGTGCCTCACCGTCGGATACGTCAGCGTCAACAACGGTGACTCCTTCGGGGATACGCGAATGCAATCCGGCCGAAAAGTTGTCGAAAACTATTGGCCGGATACCCGCAAGTTGCAGTTCACGAACAACATGTGAGCCGATATAGCCCGCACCCCCGGTGATTAACCACGTGCTCACTGAAAGCTCTCACCCGTGATGCGCTCATAAGCTTCAATATATTTAGCGCGGGTTTTTTCGACAATTTCATCAGGTAGGGGTGGTGGCGCCTCACCTGAATTCTTGTCCCAGCCGGAATCCGGTGAGGTCAACCAGTCGCGAACGAACTGTTTATCGAATGAAGGTTGGGGACCACCTGGATTCCACAAATTCTTTTCCCAATAACGAGACGAGTCAGGCGTCAGCGCTTCATCACCTAAAATTATTTGGCCTTGATACTTACCACCGAGTGCAATCCCAAACTCAAATTTAGTGTCAGCAAGAATCAAGCCTTTACGACTTACCCTGTCGGCCGCGTACCCATAAATTGCTGTTGATAGCCGCTTTAGTTCTTGGGCTTCTTCTTGTCCAAGTTCAACAATGACGTCGTCATAGGTGATATTGACGTCGTGTTCGCCAAGGGGTGCCTTGGTTGCTGGCGTAAAAAGGGGCTTTGGTAACAACGCACCATCTTTCAAGCCTGGTGGTAAACCGTTACCTGAGATTTTTCGTGTTGCCAAGTAATCGGAGTAACCGCTGCCAGCGAGGTAACCGCGGACAACGCACTCCACCGGAAACATTTCAAGTGGCTCACAAACAACCGCTCGACCCGCAACCGACTTAGGGACTTTCGAAGTTGTCGTGTGATTAAAAACGAGACCTTGGAGTTGTCCAAACCACCACTGTGAAATTGAGGTGAGGATTCGACCCTTGTCCGGGATTTCCGTGTCAAGTATCCAGTCATACGCTGATATTCGATCGCTGGTCACCATGAGGAGGCGGTCCTGCGGGGTACGGAAAAGATCTCGGACCTTGCCCGAATAGATGTGTACGTAATCCTCGGGGAGGTCGTAATTGTGGGAAAGTGTTTGGGTCACAGAATGCCGCCTGGTTGATAGCCCGTAGCATCCGGATAACGCGCGGTGAGGATTTCAACTCGGTCAGCCAAAACCCGAACTTGGTGTTGGGCAGCCCCAGTAAATTCAATTGGTTGGGCAAGGAGTGCATTCAACTGTTCAACGGTGAAGTCTAACCGTGGATCAGCAGCAAGTTTTTCCAAGAGATTATTATCTGCATCAGGGGTTTCTCGCATCGCTAATGCTGTTGCAACCGCGTGCTCCTTTATTACTTCATGTGCGGTTTCGCGCCCGACACCTGATTGAACAGCAGCCATCAGAATCTTGGTTGTTACCAAAAAGGGTAGGAAGCGATCCAGTTCGCGATCAATCATTGCCGGGAATGCACCGAATGCATCAAGCACCGTGAGGAATGTTTCCATCAGGCCATCGATTGCATAAAAGGAATCAGGGAGCGCGACTCGACGAACTACAGAACAGGCCACGTCACCTTCATTCCACTGTTGTCCAGAAAGATCGGCACACATATTCATGTAGCCGCGCAGAATCACATGAAAACCATTAATGCGTTCGCAGGATCGAGCATTCATTTTGTGCGGCATCGCAGATGAACCCACCTGACCCGGCAAGAAACCTTCGGTTGCAAGTTCTTGCCCAGCCATCAAGCGCACTGTTGTTGCAAAATTTGACGGACCCGAAGCGATCTGAACAAGCAGGGACGTCACCTCGAAATCAAGCGAGCGCGGGTATATCTGACCGACACTGGTCAAGAGGTTGTCAAAGCCAAGGTGGTGAGCTATTTGCGTTTCCAATTGGCCCAGTGCTTGTTCATTTCCATCGAGCAATGTCAGCATGTCTTGAGCCGTTCCCACCGGTCCCTTAATTCCTCGCAGTGGGTAAGCGTCAATTAATTCTTCAAGTCTTTCAACTGCAAAAAGAAGTTCTTCGGCGAAGGTTGCCATGCGCTTACCGAGTGTTGTGATCTGCGCTGCAACATTGTGTGAACGCCCAGCCATGGCAAGTTCCGAGTAGGCAACAGCAAGACCACTCAACCTGTCCAATGCTGCAACGGACTTATCTCGTACCAGCATTAAACTCAAACGGATTTGGAGTTGCTCAACATTCTCGGTGAGATCCCGCGATGTCATTCCGAGATGGATGTATTCAGAACCTGCTAATTCATTGAACTCTTCAATTCGCGCTTTTACGTCGTGCTTGGTGACTCGTTCGCGCTCGGCAATTGATTCAAGATTGATCGTGTCAATTACGGCTTCGTATTTTTCTGGGGCTCCAGCCGGGATGGCTATGCCTAATTCCTGCTGGGCGCGCATCACCGCGATCCATAGTTGCCGTTCAAGCCGAATTTTTGACTCGGGAGCCCACAGATCCACCATGGAAGGTGATGCATAGCGTGAGGCGAGAACGTTATCAATTGAATTCGCTCGGCTACCCACGGCTATATTCTTTCATGTGGCCAATTCAGGAGTTGGTAGCGCAAGCATTTCGGGCAATATCGCTGCGAAAATGGGAGCCGGCGATCACAATCTGGGCCACACCGGCATAGGCGTGCTCCCTCGCCTGGATCAGGGTGGAGGCCTGAGCGCATACCGATAGCACTCTCCCACCCGAGGTAACCAACTCGGCACCGACCAATTCCGTTCCCGCGTGGAAAACTGCGATCTGTGGGTCCGCCTCGGCGAGTTCCAGTCCCGAAATTGGGCTGCCCAGCACCGGATTTTCCGGGTAGCCCTGGGCGGCAATAACAACATTGACCGCATACCCCGGGTGCCAAACGAGCGTGGCAAAGTCCTTCAACTGACCTGTTGCGGCTGCATAAAGAAACTGTCCAAGTGGGGTCACCAATCGCGAAAGCACTACTTGGGTCTCGGGGTCACCAAAGCGCGCATTGAACTCGATCACCCGAATCCCACGTGTCGTCATGGCCAGCCCGGCGTACAGCACACCGACAAATGGAGTCCCCCGCCTTTTCATTTCATCAGCCATTGGTTGCAAAACCCGCTCGGTGACTTCAGCCACCACGCTTTCATCGAGCCAAGGGAGAGGTGAATAGGCGCCCATGCCACCCGTATTGGGTCCCTCGTCATTGTCGCCGACACGCTTAAAGTCTTGGGCAGGCTGTAATGCGATCACCGTGGTGCCGTCAGAGATCCCGAAAATTGAAACTTCGGGACCATCGAGGAATTCTTCTATGACAACGGTTCCACCAACCTCAAAACAGCTCTGTGCATGGGCGAGAGCTTCATTTCGATCTGAAGTAACGACAACACCTTTGCCCGCTGCCAGTCCATCGTCTTTCACAACATACGGGGAACCAAAAGTGTCCAGTGCTTTTTCTGCTTCAGTTGAATTGGTACAGACATGGGCTAGCGCGGTTGCGATACCCGCTTGCGACATAACCTCTTTGCAAAAAGCCTTGCTACCTTCGATCAATGCTGCCTCACGCGTCGGTCCAAAACAAGGAATTCCGCGGGCATTCAATTCATTGGCTGCACCAGCCATAAGTGGTACTTCGGGCCCAACAATAACCAGATCAACCTGAAGTTCCGTCGCAAGTTCACCGATTGATTGGGCATCGGATACATCAATTGGAATGCACTGAACAAGTGCTGCTATCCCCGCATTGCCAGGAGCAACAACGACTGATTCGACTACCGGGTCACGCAAAAGAGCACTTGTAATAACGTGCTCGCGTGCACCCGAACCGATAACGAGGAGCTTCAAGAAAACTCAGCCTTGGTAATACGAGTCAATGTCGCCAAACGCTTGGTCCAGAATTTCCAGACCTTCACGCGCCTGCGCCTCGGTGACAACACACGGTGGAACAACATGCATTCTGTTGAAATTAACAAACGGCATGAGGCCGCGGGACTTGCAGGCGGTCACTAAGTCGGTCATGGCCTGCGAGGTTCCACCGTAGGGTGCAAGTGGTTCGCGTGTCTCGCGGTTAGTAACCAAATCAAGCGCCCAGAAAACCCCGAGTCCGCGAACCTCACCAATGACCGGATGCTTCTCTGCCAATGCGCGCAATCCTGGTCCCAAAATGTTCTCACCGATTGAAGCGGCATTTTCGATGATATTTTCTTCCTTCATGGCATCAATCGAGGCCACGATAGAAGCCGCAGCGAGTGGGTGCCCCGAGTAGGTCAGGCCTCCTGGGAAAACTCTTTCATCAAATGTCGCCGCAATTTCCTTTGAAATGATGACGCCACCAACAGGTACATAACCCGAGTTGGAACCCTTTGCAAAAACAATCAGGTCCGGTTCGACATTCCAATTTTGGAAGGCGAACCATTTCCCGGTCCGACCAAATCCCGACATGGTTTCATCAAGGATCATGATAATCCCGTACTTGTCGCACAAGGCCCGAACACCTTCAAGGTAACCGGGTGGTGGTACCAAAACTCCTGCTGTACCAACCACTGACTCAAGGAGGATTGCACCAACCGTGCCGGGCCCCTCGAATTGGATTACGTGTTCAAGGTGAATAAGTGCCCGCTCGGTTTCCTGCTCAGGAGTAGTGGACCAAAATTCACTGCGGTAAAAGAATGGGCCAAAGAAGTGCACCTGTTGGGCTGAGTATTCATTGGGCCAACGACGCGGATCACCGGTTGCCGCAATCGCGGCACCCGTATTGCCATGATAGGAACGGTATGCGGACAAAATCTTGTGCTTGTGGGTGTGCAGTCGCGCCATCCGGATTGCGTTTTCAACAGCGTCGGCTCCACCATTCGTAAAGAAGACTTTGTCAGCCTTCCCACCGGCAACTTCGACGATACGTTGTGCGGCTTCTCCACGCTTGTCATTGGCGTGCTGAGGTGCAACGGTCGCCAGTTTCCCGGCCTGCTCAACAATCGCGGCAATCACTTTTGGGTGTTGGTGACCAATATTGACGTTGACGAGCTGTGAGGAGAAGTCCAAAAACTTGTTTCCGTCGTAATCCCAGAAATAACTACCCTCGGCTCCCGCGATGCACATTGGCTTAAGTGCCTTTTGCGCACTCCACGAATGAAAGACGTAGGAGCGGTCTAGATCATAAACGCGAGCGCCTTCAGCAGCATCAACATTTGTCATGCCACAACTCTAGATCCAACTGCCGAAAGCCGCGACGAAAGGCCCCGGTTACTGAGGATTCGCTGTCCTAATGGCATCCAAAGAAACCAACTGAGTACCTCGGGAATCAAAGTTTGCCGGTTCCAGCCATCGCTCAAAGGCCCGTTGCATGGTGGGCCACTCGTTATCCACGATGGCGAACCAGGCTGTATCTCGATTACGGCCTTTGACTACCGTCGCTTGCCGGAAGGTTCCCTCGTAGGTCATGCCGAGGCGCTGTGCAGCGCGCATCGAGGATGCATTGAGCGCATTACATTTCCACTCATATCGCCGGTAGCCGAGGTCAAATGCATTTCGCATCATGAGAAACATCGCCTCGGTTGCGATTCGTGACCTTTGTAAAAGAGGTGAATAAGTAATCCAACCGACCTCAATACTGCGAGCACCTGGATCAATCCGCAGGTAGCTGGCCACCCCCAAAACCTTCCCACTGCTCTGGTCCACGATCGCATAGAAGTATGGGTCCTTTTCACCCTGCTTTGATTCAACCCATGCTCCGAATTCACTTTCGGCGTGGAAAGGGCCATGGGGCATATAGGTCCACAGATGATCTGCACCAGCAAATGCAGTGAATAGATCCGATGCGTGCTTGTCAACATCAAGTGGTTCGAGCCGTGCATATGTCCCGATTAATGCGCCACGCGGAACGACAGGTGTTCGATCATTTCTTACGGGAACACCAATGCGATTGCCGTCTGCATCAATCTCAAATTGCGGTTCGTACTTTGCAACGAGCTTCTCGCTCATGAGCCGATGAGGTCATTAATTGCAATGGTTGCGTTGCGATCTGGACCGACACCGATTGCACTGATTCGAGTTCCGGATTTTTCTTCCAGGAAATTGACGTAGTCGCGTGCATTCTTTGGTAAGTCAGCGAGTGTTTTTGCACCGGAGATATCTTCACTCCAACCCGGCAGCATTTCGTAGACCGGTTTAGCGTGGTGGAATTCCGTTTGGGTCATCGGGATTTCTTCACTTCGCTCACCATCGATGTCGTAGGCGACACAGACCGGGATCTGATCCCAGCCGGTGAGGACATCGAGTTTAGTTAAGAAAGTGTCCGTTAGTCCGTTAATCCGAGTTGCGTAGCGAGCAATCGGGACATCGAACCAACCGCAACGACGCGGACGACCCGTCGTAACTCCACGCTCTCCACCAATAGTGCGTAACTTCTCGCCGTCTTGATCGAAGAGCTCGGTGGGGAAAGGGCCTGAGCCGACACGAGTTGTGTACGCCTTGAGAATTCCCACTACCCGGTCAATGCGGGTTGGACCAATACCACTTCCCGTGCACGCCCCACCGGCGGTGGGATTACTCGAAGTCACAAATGGATACGTGCCATGGTCAACATCAAGGAGCGTTCCCTGTCCCCCTTCAAGGAGAACTACCTTGCCTTCGTCGAGAGCCTTGTTAAGTATGAGTGAAGTGTCGCGAACCATTGGTCGAAGAATTTCAGCGAATTGCAGCAGGTCAGTAACCACCGAGTCAATATCAATTTCACG
>CANMNM010000039.1 GCA_947499275.1 Actinomycetota bacterium
GCACACTGATGACCATAACTGAGTTGGAGAAAAGCAGACGACTTTTGAGCCTGAGTGCCGATTGATTGTGCAGGACCTGTTCCCACCAATGCCCAACGACATACTGCGGAACAAATACAGCGATCAAGTCATTGGGTGACTCTGATCGAATCTCTTTCACGTAATCAATTATCGGGCTGGTTATCTCTCGATACGGCGAATCAAGAATACGCAGAGTCACTGGTATATCTCTACGAACCCAATCCTGCTGCAGACGCTCCGTCTCCGAATCATCAACATTGGCAGTAACTGCCTCAATAACTGTTGGGCGGCTAGCCCGGGCATAAGCAATCGCACGCAGAGTTGGTTTATCAATCTTTGATACCAGGACAAGCGCATGCACACGTGCAGGCAACATTACGTGATCAGTTTCAAGGGTGGCCAGCTCACGCCGGACTTTGTCGTAGTGCCTATGAATCCGTAACATCACGTAAAAAATAATTGGTAGCGCAACGATTACAATCCAAGCACCGTGCGTGAACTTGGTAAACACAACAATGATCAGCACGGTTCCTGTCATGACGAAACCAATTGCATTAACTATCCGGGATCGAAAACAACGCTGCCGCTCTCTGCGATTCGTTTCGGTCTTGAGCAACCTACCCCAATGTCGAATCATCCCGAACTGACCCAGTGTGAATGCAATGAATACACCGATTATGTACAACTGAATGAGTTTTGTAACATCAGCTTGGAACCCAATTATCAAAAGCGCGGCTAAGCCGGCAAGGGCAAGAATTCCATTGCTGAAAGCCAGCCGGTCCCCGCGTGTATGCAATTGACGGGGTAGGTAACCATCACGCGCCAGGATCGACCCCAACATGGGAAAACCATTAAATGCGGTATTCGCGGCCAAAGCCAGGATCAATGCGGTCGCCAAAGAAATAAACAGAACGGCCCAGCCCGCATTATCAAAAACAGCAGCTGCGACCTGAACAATCACCGTCTTTTGAGTCTCACCGATCGGGAGCCCAATCAGGTTGGCATCAGATTCAGCTACTTTTACCCCTGTTTTCATTGCCAGCCAGGTGATGCCAGAGAACATCAGCATGCTGATCACTCCAAGTAACAGAAGTGTCGTGGCAGCGTTCTTTGACTTAGGCTCTTTGAACGCCGGTACTCCATTGGCCACAGCCTCGATGCCGGTCAGCGCCGTGGTACCAGAGCTAAAGGCCCTAGCGAGCAGAAGTACGAGCGCAAGGCCGGTCAGTGTTCCTTCCTGGGAAATTTCCCAAGTGGAACTCTCCGCCAACATCGGCTGACCAGATAGCGCCTTGAAGATCGCAACGCCGATCATTATGAATATTGACGCAATGAACAGATAAGTGGGAATTGCAAACATTCCGCCAGATTCCTTAACACCCCGTAGATTCAGAAGTGTCACAACCACAACCGCTCCCACAGCAAACCAAACATTATGTTGCTCAACAAACCCGATGGTTGAACCTAAATTTGCCACAGCTGCCGAAATTGAGACCGCAACGGTTAACACGTAATCAATCAATAGCGCGCTGGCGACAAAGACCCCCCAGCGTGGTCCTAGATTCGTTGAAACTACGTCGTAGTCCCCACCACCATTGGGATAGGCGCGAACGTTTTGTCGGTATGAAGCAATGACGACGAAATAGACGACAACAACGCATGCGGCGATCCATGGTCCGAATGCGAAGAGTGAGGCGCCACCTAGAGAGAGGACCAGCAAAATTTCTTGGGTGGCATATGCATTTGACGACAAGGCATCACTGGCGAAAACTGGCAAGGCAATTCTTTTGGGTAACAAGGTTTCCGAAAGTCGATCACTGCGAAGGGCTCTACCCAAAATCGCTCTTTTTAAGCCATCTGCGATCGACACGATCCCCAAGCGTAGACCTGCCTCGTGTGGCCGAGACAACCCCGGGCGCCGGCGTGTAGCGTACGGGTGTGCATATTGTGATTTTGGGTTGTGGCCGAGTTGGTTCCCTACTGGCGACTCGGCTAGACGAGCAGGGGCATTCCGTAGCAATCATTGACCAAGATGCTGCAGCATTTCGTAAACTCAGCGCGAATTTCTCGGGAGTCACTGTTAAGGGGATCGGATTTGACCGGGAGACATTGGAGTCAGCCGGTATCAACCGAGCACATGCTTTTGCCGCGGTGAGTAGTGGTGATAACACAAATATTTTAGGTGCCCGAGTAGCCCGCGAAACATACGGCGTGGAACACGTTATTGCACGTATCTACGACCCAAAAAGGGCCGCAGTCTACCAGCGGCTGGGCATCCCAACGGTGGCAACCGTTTCATGGACTGCAACTCAAATTATGAAAGCGGTACTCCCTACAAGAGCGACCGAAGAATTCACTGATGGGACCGGCACCATGATTTTGGCGGAGGTCCCCCTGCACGAAAGCTGGCTGGGCCGCAATGCCATTGAATTGGAGAAGACAACGGGTGCCCGAATTGCATTTGTAACTCGCTATGGAACCACAGCCCTACCAACCGAAAATTTGGTTATCCAGCAAGATGATGCCGTCCACCTTCTTTTCCCACCTGCAGAGCGTGAGCGAATTGAAGGCATTGCGCTTTTCGGAGAGACAGGAAATTCATGAGGGTTGCTATTGCAGGTGCTGGAAAAGTAGGCAGGGCGATCGCTCGCGAGCTTATCCAAAACGGTCATCAAATTTTACTCATTGACCGCGATGCAGCATTGGCCCGACCAGGGCTTGTTGAAGGTGCCGAAATTCTAATGGCCGATGCCTGCGAAGTAAGTGCCCTCGAAGAAGCGCGTCTTTTTGAGTGCGATGTTGTCGTTGCTGCAACCGGTGACGACAAAGTTAATTTGGTCGTCTCTCTTTTGGCAAAGACTGAATTTGGGGTCCCACGCGTTGTTGCTCGGGTCAATCACCCAAAAAATGAGTGGATGTTTGATTCAACCTGGGGTGTAGACGTAGCGGTATCCACTCCACGCATGCTGTCAGCTCTGGTTGAGGAAGCAGTTTCCGTTGGGGACTTGGTTCGGCTGTTCTCATTTCGCCAGGGCGAGGCGGATCTCGTCGAAATCACTTTGGCCTCAGACTCCCCCGTTGCCGGGCAGAGGGTCGGTGCTCAGAATTGGCCGGAGGACACAGCGCTCGTGGCTATCGTCCGGGGTGACCGGGTGATAGCTCCGACCGCAGATGATCCCTTGGAAGTAGGCGATGAATTGATTTTTGTTTCATCACCGCGCCAAGAGTCAGCATTACAACAGATGCTGGGTCACTCCTGAGATTTACTGGCTTCCAGTTTGTTGTAGATCGGCTGCAATACTCGATACGTTAAGTAGGCAGCCGCTAAGAACAGTGGCCAACCCATAACCACCTTTAGCACACCGAGCGCACCAATCGCTCCTGCCAGAAAAATAGGCAGTTGCACGGCGAGCCGTAGGAAAAACATGCCTACCCAAATCCACGTTGCTGCCGCCGCCGCGCGGCTGAATTCGGGAATGGTGCGCCACTTCATGCCGGTCCCACTAAAAATACCAACGAACACACCCAATAGTGGCCAGCGCACCAAAATCGAAATTAAGAAAACAGTCGCATATACAGCGTTCGTGAGAAGACCGGGAAGAAAGAAGTTTTCGGCCTTGCCGGTCCAAGCTGAAAAACCTGCCGCAATACCTACACCGACCAATCCTGCAATTACCTGATGAAGTGAGTCCTTGCGAATCATTCGATATATCGCAATTGCAATACCTACGGCAAGTGCCGACCAAATAGCAATCTGCAGATTATCTGGTTGAATCAAGTACACAATGACAAAAACGAGTGTCGGCGCACCACTGTCAAACAGACCGCGCCATCCACCAATTGCCTTATCAAGCATTATTCGCTCGGCGCGAGTGTCAGTGGGTGTCACGTCTGCATGATCTGAATCTGGTCCTGGCTCTGAATCAGGATCAAGCTGTTCGGGGTTCGTCATCTGGACAGGGGTCTCAATTCATATCGTGGGTTAAAAATAATCGAGCGGTCAGCATTGCACGTAAGACGGCCACACACTTTCACGGTGCGACCTGCAACGATTCCAGGAATCATTCGACGCCCCATCCACACAACGGTAACTACACCTGATCCGTCGTAGAGTTCGATCTCAAGTGCTGGGGATTTGCTCGACGGCGCAATACTGACACTGCGAATACTTCCCACAACCTCGACCTGTGCCCCAGGTTGGCAATGACCGATTAGTTGCGTGTGGATTTCATCGGAGGTACCGAATTTATCTCTTAACTCCTTTGATTCAAGTTCTGCGTTGGATGCAGTGAACTTGCGGTAAGCACGACTTATCGCATTCATCGGTACTAGCGGGTCTCTGTGATTTCAGGTCCACGAGCAAATGGGTTTAGATTTGGTGCGTTGACCGGCAATGCACTGTCCGTGTTGGTATTAGCGGGCAAATTCATCACCAATGGAGCACCCGGGGCCATTGCCGACCCTCCGCGCGACACCATCGCACTCGCGAATATCTCCGTAAGCCGAGTAGCGGCCTCTTGGTCCCGAGCCGCCTTACCCATAAACACCGCACGCAAAAACCATCGGGGTCCGTCCACTCCAACGAATCGGGCCGGCTGTAGGGCTCCGCCCTCACCCGCTGCCTGAATTTGAGCAACAACCTCCACCCCAAATTGCCCCTGGGCGGTTTCCACCAGCCCACCAGAAGAGTTGATGGAGGACTTCAGTGAGTCCATAACCTCGGGCCACATGCCACCGGTTTTACGCGACGCATACGGCTGAAGTTGCATCCCGCTGTCACCGTCGCGCAATGACAATTGCGTGATTCGACCTGAATCTTGATCTGCTTGGACCTGGACCTCAACCCCTTCAGGAACTTGCAGTCGAAGGGCGCCAAAGTTCAATGTCCGTCCAGGATCGAGATCCTCACTCGGTGCGTCCGGATCAGATTCATCCCACGGGCCGCCGTCGATCCCTCTGCGGTATGTCATGTGCCTATCCTCTCAGGGTGAACGTGAGCTCGCTATCACCGTGTGCCTCAGTGTCGAAATCCACCGCTGGACCCAAATCCTTGTTCACTGCGCACTGACCCTGGAAGATCGGATACTTCAACCAATGAAAATTCGGGTATTTGTTGAATCACGAGTTGCGCGATGCGGTCACCACGCTCGATCTTAACCGTCGTCGCGACATCTAAGTTAATTCCAATTACCGAAATCTCACCACGAAAGCCTGCATCAATTGTTCCAGGAGAATTAACCAGCGTAAATCCACTTCTCAGCGCCAGTCCGCTTCGTGGGTGGATAAGTGCAACGAAGCCTGGTGGCAAAGCAATTGAAATGCCGGTGGGAATAAGGACTCGTTGGCCCGGAACTAGCTCAACATCAACACGCGCCCGAAGGTCGAGCCCAGCGTCGCCCGGATATTCACGTTGCGGGAGCGGCAGGTCCGGGTCGAGCCGCTGGATAAGTATTTCGCGAATCATGGATTCACCTCAAAACCTCGAGCAGATAACACCGTGTCTCCAATGCTGGTTCTGTCACCATTTTTCAGAAAGTGTTCAACACCTACTTGAATGAAAATTGAATTAGCAACAACAGCCACCGGTCCATCAACACTATTGAGGCGAGCAGTTGCTGCGGCATAAATTTTGCATCTCTCCTTGCCCAAAATTTCAGCGTGGAAGTGAAGAACTGAACCTACCGGGACCGGCATACGAAATTCGCACTCAAGTCTTCCCGTTACGGCCGGTTCACCGACTAGCCAGTTCAATGTGCCCAGAGCTTCGTCGAGGGCCGCACTCAGCACTCCTCCGTGCGCCAATCCGGAGGCCCCTTGGTGGTGCTTGGTAACCGTGAACGTCCCCACAACGCTCAGATCCGAGCCGGCAAACATGAGCATGTGAAGGCCAGTTTCGTGATCTTGGCCGCAGCCGAAACATGATTGGTAATGTGACGGAATTTGATCCCCGGGTCTGGGCGCGCGCTGCGCTCTTGGTGGCAGGGTCGCACCTTGCGGAACAGAGGATGCCGAGAGCTTCATAGACATGACACATGCACCATACTCCGTTTGTGGTGTACCGCGAAAGACTCCTGCCAGGTGCCCCAATCCTGCTTCTCGGCTTGGGGCTCTTCCTCATGGTGGGACTTGCCTATTCTGCGGCCTTTGGCTCCCTGATAGGCATTCTTTTGGCTCTCGGAATCAGCACCGCCTACATCATTTTTGCGATAACGAGTGCTCCCCAAATCCGAGTCGACACCACTTCGGGTGGGGGGTTCCTCTCGGCCGGGAGGGCGAGAATCAATATCGCCATGATCGGTACTGCCATTGAACTAACGCCGACGCAAAATCGTGAGGTTGATCTGGGTACTCGAAATGACACCGCCTATCGCGTGATCAAAGGAAAACTTCCGGTAGTCGAAGTGGCTATTTCTGATCCGTTAGATCCCCACGGTTTTTGGCATTTGTCGAGCCGTACCCCACAAAAATTGATTCAGGCGATTTCCTCCGCCCAGGGACCCAAAATCTGACGCTCCTCGTTGCGATGGTAGACAAGTGCTATGCCAATTGCCAAGAATCAACCCATTCCCGATGAAACAGGGTTGAAAGAACATTCTTCGGGCGAAAACCAACTGGTGATTCACGTACTCGCCCCATTAGCAGCGATGGCGGCAACGTGGGCTGCCCGAAAGGCACTGAATAGCAGCTACCGCAAGCTGACAGGACACGGCGCACCCGACCCACAGGACGCCCAGGTCGCATTGGGTTCTGCTCTAGCCTGGGCTGCAATCACGGCCGCGAGTGCGGCCGTTGTCGAAGTTGCGGTTTTCAGGTTTCTCGCGAAAAAAAGCTAGGCACACTCTTTACATACTGGCCCTGATTTACCTTCGTGATCCAGTTGGCTTTGGTGGTGAACTAAGAAACACGACATACAGGTGAATTCATCCGTTTGTTTTGGAACAACTTCAACTGACAGGTTTTCGCCAGAGAGATCCGCGCCGGGTAACTCGATTGACTCGGCAAGCTCGGCTTCATCAACGTCTACCGGGGATGAAGCTTTTTCAGCCCGCTGGGCTTTGAGTTCTTCCAGACTATCCTCAGCGAGCTCCTCGTCAGTCTTACGAGGGGCGTCGTAATCGGTCGCCATAGTGTCTCATTCCCTTCGGTTTTGCGGAATCCCGAAATTAACTTCCGGGGTGCGCGCAGATTGTCCCCCACCGTCGATCGAGGTGCGCAGTTGGGTGCCTTTGAGGCTGTTAATCGTTGAAGGATAGGCCTAGTGAGAGAATAAAGTATGCCAATTTACGCATTAGGCGAAAAAACGCCATTCATAGATTCAACCGCGTTCGTTCACCCTGATGCAGTCGTGATCGGGGATGTCCGGGTGGGTCCTCACTCAAGTATTTGGCCGTGCGCCGTTATACGCGCAGATAGTGGGAAAATTGTGATCGGTTCAGGAACATCGATACAAGATGGCTCCGTGATTCACTGCACTTCAACCCACGACACGGTGATTGGCGACAATTGTGTGATCGGCCATGGCGTTCACCTTGAAGGGTGCAGAATTGAGTCAGGCTCACTGATCGGATCGCACGCAGTGGTTTTGCACAACGCGGTCGTCGGGCCAACCTCCCTGGTTGGCGCCTGCGCGCTTGTCGGAAATAACAAAATAGTTCCTCCTCATGCGCGAGCTTTGGGTGTACCGGCAACCATTACCGAGGGTGTTGTTACCAGTGCCGACATCGATTCATCAGCCCAAATTTATATTCGCAATGCAGCTTTGTACTTAAAGGGTTTGCGACTCCTTGATTAACAGGTCGTGCGCGCCAGCAGCCATGAGAGCCTGTTCCAATTCTTCATATATTTCTGGGTTACTTGAGATGAGAAGTTTGCCGAGGTCCCCGTCAATCGGAGCCTCAACTCGACCTCCCGCAAGGGAAACAATGAGCGCACCCGCGGCGTAGTCCCAAGGGTTTAATCCAATTTCGAAGTATCCGTCGGTAAATCCACTCGCCAGCCAACACAGATCAACAACTGCGCATCCGGATCTTCGAATATCGGCGATTTGCGGGAGAACGCAGGCAACGACTTCTGCCTGCAATGCACGACGAATCGGTGAATAGCCGAAACCGGTCGACAGCAAGGCATTATTGAACTGGCCACCACGACGGACTTTGAGTTCTGTCAATGATTCACCAGACACACAAAAAGAACCCACGCCTGCAATGCCGACATAGCTTTTATTTGTCTCAGGAATCGCTATGACCCCCACCTGCACAACCCCGTCAATTTCGACACCGATAGACACCCCCCATAACGGAATGCCAAAGAGATAATTCGTCGTTCCATCAAGGGGATCAATAATCCATCGCACCCCAGAGCTCCCCATTCGATTCGAGCCCTCTTCACCCAAGATTGAGTCATTGGGCCTTGATGCGCTAATTAGGTCCACGATTAAGGCCTCCGCACCTCGGTCCATTTCACTAACGAGGTCCGACCCGCTCGATTTAGTCTCAATATTGAGATCAATTGGCCGCCCATCCTTCAAAAACGCCCCAGCGCTTTGAGCGCACTGCCAGGCGAGTTGGCCGACTTGGTGACGCTCCAGCAGAGATTCCAAGGATGCAAACATGGGCTTAGCCTGTCACAAATACACCGTTACGGATTGGACGGTGCTCTCACGGTAACGTTGACACGCGATGTTGAAATCAGTTTATGAACCTTATGCTGCGGCTCTGCGACTCCGCGGTGCCGCAAAGTTCTCTGGAGCAGGTTTCATCGCTCGAATTCCCTTGGCCATGGTTGGTCTGGGAATTCTTCTCTACATCAGCAATAAAACGGGCTCATATGCATTTGCCGGTTTCGTCCAGGCTGCATTCACCCTCACGGCAGCCCTTGCAGCCGTGGTTTCGAGCCGAATGAGTGATAGATATGGGCAACGAATAGTCCTCATTATTTTGCC
>CANMNM010000040.1 GCA_947499275.1 Actinomycetota bacterium
TTGGTGAGGCACTCTCCAACGATGCACGGGTCGCCTCAACGGTTGATTCATTCATCGCTGATCTTGAGCGGGCGGCTGCGAAATAATGCTTGGATCAAGTCGGGATGCACTGGCATTATGTAGCGGAGCGTTAGAAGGGCTCCCAGTTGCGGTTGATCGTTCACAACTGGGGACTGAGCTATTCGCAATTGCATCACTTCTCGACTCGGAAAAGGTACTTCGCTCCGCATTGGCTGACTCCGGTCAAGGAATAGAAGTTCGTAGGCACTTGGCAGCAGAGGTGTTCACAACACGAGTTGGACCTGCAAGTGCTGACCTACTGCTTATCGCTGTTTCCCAACGTTGGTCAGACGACATGGATCTGGTCCTAGCGTTGGAGGATCTTGCCGCGCAGGCAGTCTTGTTCGTCGCACAGAACGAAAACACCCTCGATGCAACCGAGGAAGAGATTTTTCTCTTCGGGCGCGCAGTAGACGAGTCAGCCGACCTCCAAATGGCGCTCACAAACCCAGCGACCGCTGGGAATGTCAAGTCAGCCCTCGTTGCTGACCTACTTAAGTCAAATTCGACTTCAGCGACAAAGGAATTGCTCGGATACGCCGTCTCGCACCTGCACGGTCGTCGCTTGGATTCGGTCATCGCCCGATTGGGAGATTTGGCCGCCGCGCAGCGTCAACGCATGGTGGCGCAGGTCCGAGTTGCTCAGCCTCTCAGTGAAAACCAGACGCAGCGCCTGATATCTGCCCTGTCGAAACTGAAGGGGAGAGATGTTCGTCTCAATGTGGCCTTGGACCCGGCAGTTCTGGGTGGAGTTCATGTTGTTATCGGAGATGAAGTAATTGACGGAACCATCGCTTCCCGACTTGAGGCCGCTCACAGGGCAGTCCTCGGCTGAAATGTTAACTTGATCGACCTGAACACCACAATTTAAAACATCCAGCACGAAAAGATCCACAACTAAACCGCCGCACCGCGGCCCGATACAGAGAGCAGGACCCCATGACGGAGCTGACGATCCGACCGGAAGAAATCCGGGAAGCGATCGAGCGGAACGTCGCGGCGTACTCGCCGGCAACCGCCCGAGAAGAAGTTGGCCGTGTCCTTGAGACCGGCGATGGAATTGCCCGAGTCGAAGGACTTCACTCGGCAATGACCAACGAGCTACTTGAATTCGAAGGGGGTCTGTTAGGAATCGCGCTGAACCTCGATATTCGTGAAATCGGTTGTGTTCTCCTAGGAGATTCATCCAAGATCGAAGAAGGACAAGCCGTCCGCCGAACGGGAGAAGTCCTCTCGGTTCCGGTGGGCGATGCATTCCTGGGGCGCGTTGTGGACCCACTGGGCAACCCCATCGATGGACTTGGTGCGATCCAAGCCGATGCACGTCGTGCCCTTGAGGTGCAGGCTCCATCCGTCGTTGAGCGCCAGCCGGTCACCGAGCCAATGCTTACAGGAATCAAGGCGATTGACGCAATGACGGCGATTGGTCGAGGTCAGCGACAACTCATCATTGGTGACCGCCAAACAGGTAAGACTGCAGTGTGTATCGACACGATCATTAACCAAAAGGAAAACTGGGCCTCGGGAGATCCCGACAAGCAGGTCCGTTGCATCTATGTCGCGATCGGACAAAAGGGCTCAACAATTGCTTCGGTTAAGGGGGCGCTTGAAGAGTATGGCGCAATGGAGTACACCACGATTGTGGCTGCACCTGCCTCTGATCCAGCCGGTTTCAAGTACCTCGCTCCCTACACGGGATCAGCAATCGGCCAGCATTGGATGTACCAGGGTAAGCATGTTCTGATCGTCTTTGATGACCTGTCAAAGCAAGCCGACGCTTACCGCGCCGTCTCACTCCTTCTTCGCCGCCCACCAGGCCGCGAGGCTTACCCGGGTGACGTTTTCTACTTGCACTCCCGTTTGCTTGAGCGCTGCGCAAAGCTCTCAGCTGAAATGGGTGGTGGCTCAATGACCGGTCTTCCCATTATTGAGACAAAGGCGAATGACGTTTCCGCTTTCATTCCCACCAACGTCATTTCAATCACCGATGGCCAGTGCTTCCTCGAGTCAGATCTTTTCAACTCCGGCGTTCGCCCTGCTATTAACGTGGGTATTTCAGTCTCACGAGTCGGTGGAGCAGCGCAGCCGAAGGCGATGAAAAAGGTCGCCGGTCGCTTGCGTCTGTCCCTGGCTCAGTTCCGTGAGCTGGAGGCCTTCTCGGCTTTCGGTTCGGATCTTGATGCTGCTTCCAAAGCCCAGCTTGCGCGTGGTTCACGCCTAGTTGAGTTGCTGAAGCAGCCTCAGTATCAGCCACAGGCAATGGAACGCGAAGTGGTTTCCGTGTGGACGGGTACCACTGGTCAACTGGACGAAGTTCCCCTCGAGGATATTCGTCGTTTTGATTCGGAGTTCTTGGCCTACATGGATCGCTCGGCACCAGAGGTTTTCGCCGCAATTCGGACAACTTCTGATCTCTCCGATGACACGGTGAGTGTCCTCGAGAAGTCAATCGGTGAGTTCAAAAAGCAGTTCACCATACGTAGTGGAGAGCTGCTCATCAAGGATGAGCCCGTTGCCGCTCTCAGCGATGAAGAGATCGACCCAACTCAAATCAAGCGAGCTGTTCGAGGCTGATATGGGTGCACAACTGCGGGTTTACCGGCGTCGAATTAAATCGGTGCAGGCGACCAAGAAAATTACGAAGGCGATGGAACTCATTGCCTCTGCGCGGATTGTACGAGCTCAAAATCAACTGAATGCATCCTTGCCGTACCTAACCCAGTTGGTTGACGCGGTTTCCGCTGCAGCCAGTCACGCATCGGATGTTTCCAAGCATCCCTTGACGGCAAAGTCGGTAAATCCCTCTCGTGCAGCGATTTTGGTCATTACCGCCGACCGTGGACTTGCTGGTGCGTATTCGTCCAACTCCATCAAGGAAGCGGAGGCACTCACCCGGAATCTGACGGAAAAGGGAATGAAAGCAGTTCCCTACGTTGTCGGAAGAAAAGGCGTGGCCTTTTACCGATTCCGCAACCGCCCAATGGGCGGCACCTACGTGGGATTTAGTGATCAACCCACCTATGCCCACGCTAAGGAAATTGGCGAGGATCTACTTAAGGCCTTTATGACACCGTCAGAAGAGGGTGGTGTGGACGAGATTCACGTCGTATACACAAATTTCACCAACATGGCAGTGCAACAAACTCGCGTTCGCAGGATTCTTCCCTTAGAGGTTGTCGACGAAGTTGTGGAGAAAAATGCAGAGGGTGGAAGCACTCTGCCGTTCCCACTCTATGAATTTGAGCCCGGCCCCGAGGAGGTACTTGATGCACTTCTTCCACGATACATCGATCAAATGGTGTATTTGTCGCTACTCAATTCAGCGGCATCCGAGCACGCTGCACGTCGACGGGCTATGAAGTCTGCAACAGATAATGCGGAGGATTTAGTCCATGCGTTGACACGTGCCGCGAATGCGGCCCGTCAAGCTGAAATCACCCAAGAAATTAGCGAAATTGTCGGCGGAGCCGACGCTCTGACCGCCTAGTCCACAAATAGTCCAGAACACAAGAAGAGGAATCGACATGACCGCAGTAGTAGAAATCGCCACAGGTGTAGGGCGCGTAGCACGTGTAACCGGCCCGGTTGTGGACGTTGAGTTCCCCGTAGAGGCCATGCCGGCTCTCTTCAACGCGCTCAATGTGGACATCACACTCGAGCAAGGCGATGAAGGTGCCAAGACCCATACCCTCACCCTCGAGGTTGCCCAGCACATCGGCGACAACATGGTGCGCACAATTTCCATGCAACCAACCGACGGCCTCGTGCGTGGCGCTCCCGTGCGCGATACCGGCGATGCAATTTTGGTCCCGGTCGGAGATGTCACCAAGGGCCATGTGTGGAACACCCTCGGTGTTCCCCTCGATGTCAAGGCGTCAGATCTGGACATCAAGGAGCGCTGGAGTATTCACCGCCAGCCGCCAGCATTTGATCAGCTCGAATCAAAGACTGAAGTCTTCAACACGGGCATCAAGGTCATCGATCTTCTAACTCCTTATGTGAAGGGTGGAAAAATCGGTCTCTTCGGTGGCGCTGGTGTGGGAAAGACAGTGCTGATCCAAGAAATGATTTACCGTGTTGCCGAGAATTTCGGTGGTGTATCGGTGTTTGCTGGTGTGGGGGAGCGCACCCGTGAAGGAAATGACCTTTTCCTCGAAATGACAGAGTCCGGCGTTATCTCCAAGACAGCCCTTGTGTTTGGTCAGATGGATGAACCACCCGGCACCCGTTTGCGAGTCGCGTTGACCGCACTCACCATGGCCGAGTACTTCCGTGACGTTCAAAAGCAGGACGTGTTGCTCTTTATTGACAACATTTTCCGTTTCACCCAAGCCGGATCAGAAGTTTAGACCCTTTTGGGCCGAATGCCTTCCGCTGTGGGTTACCAGCCAACGCTCGCTGATGAAATGGGTGTTTTGCAGGAGCGAATTACCTCAACACGCGGACACTCGATCACGTCACTCCAGGCCATCTACGTACCGGCGGACGACCTGACCGACCCGGCCCCTGCAACAACCTTTGCCCACTTGGACGCAACCACCGTGTTGAGCCGTCCCATTTCGGAAAAAGGTATTTACCCAGCGGTGGATCCGCTGGACTCGAACTCTCGAATTCTTGACCCACGTTACGTAGGTGAAGAGCACTATGCCGTTGCCGCTCGTGTCAAGGAAATCTTGCAGCGATACAAAGACCTCCAAGACATCATTGCAATTCTGGGTATCGACGAACTCTCAGAAGAAGATCGAGTACTCGTTGGTCGTGCCCGCCGCATCGAACGCTTTCTCTCCCAGAACATGTTCGTCGCTGAAGCGTTCACCGGTCAGCCTGGGTCGTTTGTGCCTGTTGAAGAAACAATCTCTTCCTTCCGAGCACTCGCCGATGGCGAATTTGACCACGTTCCAGAACAGGCCTTCTTCATGTGCGGTGGCATCGAAGACGTTGAAAAGAACGCGGCTGCACTAGCCAAGGAGAGCTAACATGTCAGGTCCACTTGAAGTGGCTGTGGTGTCGGCTGAGCGCTCTATTTGGAGTGGCTCAGCAAAGAGTGTCGTAGCAAAAACACCCGAAGGTGACGTTGGCATCATGCGCGGTCATGAGCCAATGTTGGCGCTTTTGGTTGAGGCTCCTCTGAGAATTGAACTCGAAGACGGAAGCAAAATATTGGTCGCCGTACACGGGGGATTTTTCTCGGTTGACAGCGACAAGGTCAATGTCATCGCCGAGTCGGCTGAACTCGCCCAAGATATTGATATCGATCGGGCGAAGGCAGCTCTTAGCCGCGCACAAAGCCTTGTTGAGTCAGAAGACTTATCAGCGATTCGTCGGGCAGAGGCACGTATTCAGGTCGCTAGCGCCTAAGTGCGGCTAACGGGCCCTGTTGCCGCCTGGCTTCCAAAGTACGTCGCCGACACTGTCGTGGTTGGCAACTCGGGAGAGAATAAAAAGTAGATCGCTGAGTCGATTCAGATATGTCGCGGTCAGGGGATTCATTCCACCGTGATAGGCATCCAGTGCCGCCCAGGTTGACCGCTCGGCGCGTCGGGAAACGGTCCGGGCTACATGCATCTGCGCTGCTGCAGGTGTGCCACCGGGTAAAACAAATGAACGTAAGGGCTCGAGGCCTTCGTTGAAGTGGTCACAGGAAGCCTCGAGGCGCTCGATGTATGCGGGTGTGACTCGTAGCGCGCCACTCTCATCATCTTTTACGGGGGTACACAAATCCGCACCTACATCGAAAAGATCATTTTGAATGGAGAGTAGGACCTCAGCAATATCCGCACGCACTTCGCAGGTTGCCAAAACTACCCCAATTGTGCAGTTTGCCTCATCTACGTCGGCGTAGGCCTTGAGGCGGGGATCATTCTTACCTGTCCTACTCATGTCGCCGAGGGAGGTAGTTCCGTCGTCACCGGTTCGCGTATAAATCTTCGTTAAATTGACCACTAGGCGACTCTATCGGGAGGTTTCAGATTCGGCTCACCTACGATTGCAGTGTGTCGGTCTTTCGGATTGAGGGTGGGGAGACCCTCCACGGTGAAGTTGTCGTCCCGGGCGCCAAGAATTCCGTTCTTAAGCTGATGGCAGCGACATTGCTGGCACCAGGGCTCTCAACTCTCACCAACGTTCCCGATATCGAAGATGTCACCATCATGGCGGAGTTGCTTCGACGGCTTGGGTGTGAGGTGACCCACTCGGGAGAAAACATTTCCATTAATGTCCCCGACAAACCTGACCATCGGGCGGACTATGACCTTGTTCGAAAAATGCGAGCTTCGATTTGCGTGCTTGGTCCACTGATTGCACGCTGTGGCGCTGCTGATGTCGCAGTTCCGGGTGGGGACAATATCGGCTCCCGTGGATTGGACATGCACGTTGAGGCACTTCGAAAAATGGGCGCCCAGGTCAACAATGAGCATGGATATTTGCTGGCGGAGTGCCAACTTCTGACCGGGGCGCATATCTCGCTTGATTTCCCCAGTGTCGGCGCAACCGAAACGATCCTGATGGCCGCTGTGACGGCCCGAGGTGAAACGATAATTGAAAATGCTGCTCGAGAGCCGGAAATAGTTGATATCTGCGAGATGCTGGTGGAAATGGGGGCAGACATCTCGGGTATCGGGACCTCGACCATCACAATCACCGGCGTGAGTGCTCTCACTCCAGTAAGCCATCGAGTGGTCTCGGATCGGATAGTCGCCGGCACTTGGGCCGTTGCGGTCGCGATGACACGCGGTGATCTGACAATTCATGGGGTTCCCGCCGAGCACCTCGCCCTGCCATTGGAAAAACTTCAGTCAGCCGGGGCACAGGTTGACAGTGGTGGGCAGACTATTCAGATCCGCATGGATGTACGACCTCAATGCATTGACGTCGTTACCCTTCCTTTCCCTGGCTTCCCCACCGACTTGCAGCCCCAATTCATCGCACTGAATTCAATTGGTCAGGGTGCAGCACTTGTTACCGAAAATCTCTTTGAAGCTCGATTCCGCTTTGTTCAAGAACTCGCGCGACTGGGCGCTGATGTCCGAACCGACGGACACCACGCGCTCATACGGGGCAAAGAGGGGTTGTCCGGTGCGCCAGTCGAAGCTACGGATATCAGGGCTGGGGCAGGGTTGGTGCTGGCTGGGCTGGTGGCCCAAGGCAACACAACTGTTTACGGTGTCGGTCACATTGACCGTGGTTACGCGGGTTTTGTGGAAACCTTGCAAGGTTTTGGAGCCAAGATTTTACGGGTCGACGATTAAACCGCTAACCGCTAATTATTGCGGCTGCGGCGCTTTCATCGGAAGGCCACACCATCACTTTCGGTCCTTCAGTGGTCTGGGCGAGGTTCGCCTTGATTCCTCGGTGTTCTAAAGTGCGCCGGATCATTTCGCCTTCTGCATAATTCGAAGGGCTGGCAACACACACCAACAGTCCATAGGAATCTGAAGGTCCGGACTTTCCTGGGACCGTAACCACCGAACTTCCCCGAGAGTAGGCCCAACGGAGCACCAACACCATCAGGCCAATTCCCATCAGCGCCACGACTGGGCCGAAAATGTAGGAAAAACTATTACCGATAGCCACAGGCATATTGTGACAAGTATTACGCGTTCCGCAATAGATTGTTCTGCCAAGCCTTATAGCCCTATAACCGGTTGGTTACGATGTGGAGATGAGCGACAAACCATGGATCATGCGGACCTACGCGGGGCATTCGAGTGCGAAAGAGTCAAATGAACTTTTCCGCACCAACCTGGAAAAGGGGCAGACCGGCTTATCGATCGCCTTCGACCTGCCCACCCAGACAGGTTATGACCCCGAAGATGTGATGTCCCGTGGGGAAGTGGGAAAAGTGGGCGTTTCTGTCGCAAGTCTGGCTGACATGAGAACCCTATTTGAGGGTCTTCCATTGGCACAGATGAACACCTCAATGACAATAAATGCCACAGCAGTTTGGCTCTACTCGATGTACATTGCGCTGGCTGATGAACAGGGTGCACCTCGTGAGTTGCTCTCAGGCACGACCCAGAACGACATAATCAAGGAATACCTTTCCCGGGGGACGTACGCTTTTCCTCCAGCACCATCCCTTGAGCTTGCCACCGATTTAATCGCATTTTCGGTTGTGAATACGCCAAAGTGGAATCCGATAAACATCTGTAGTTACCACTTGCAAGAGGCTGGAGCCACGGCCGTCCAAGAGGTGGCATTTGCTCTGGCAGCCGCGATAAGCGTTTTGGACTCGGTGAAAGCAAAAATTGAACGTCAGAATATTGATGTCGATTTCGATCATGTGGTGGGACGCATCTCATTTTTTGTTAACGGCAGCATTAGATTCATCGAAGAGGTGTGCAAACTCAAAGCTTTTGGCAGGCTGTGGAGCGACCTAGTTGTCGAGCGCTATGGCGTAACGACCGAGTCGGCCCGTCGTTTTCGGTACGGTGTGCAGGTAAATTCATTGGGACTTACCGAGGAGCAACCCGAAAATAACGTGCAGCGAATCGTACTCGAGATGCTGGGTGTTTCGCTTGCCAAGGACTCGCGTGCCCGGGCTATTCAGCTTCCTGCATGGAATGAAGCCCTTGGCTTGCCTAGGCCGTGGGATCAGCAGTGGTCGCTACGTATGCAGCAGGTGCTTGCTTTGGAAACAGACTTACTTGAATATGACGATATTTTTGGAGGATCGATAGTTATTGAAGCAAAAGTTGATGAACTCATGAATGAAATTCGATCTGAACTCGATCGAATTTCTGAGATGGGGGGTGCCATCGCGGCCCTTGAATCCGGTTATCTCAAGAGCGCACT
>CANMNM010000041.1 GCA_947499275.1 Actinomycetota bacterium
CGGGGGAAACCGGGTCACCATTTTGGGCAAGCCACTCAATCACGACGCCACCGTGTGGTGCGTGAATGGGAATAAGTTCGCGGGAAGTTTTTATGGATCCAATGTGCACGTTGGGTTGGAGTGAATCACCTTCCGCGTAAGTGATGTCGGCTGCTGTGAAGATGCCTTTAGCTGGTGAAATCACGAGCCGCCAGGTGGGACTGGTTTCAATAGTTGACTTAACCCCGTGCTTTTCAATCAACTTCCACGCAGCCGGAAGGTCATCGGGGGTTTTGAGCGCCAGGGTCTCAACTCCGGGCATCGCCCGCTTGGCTAAGTTCGTCAGCGTTCCCGCGGGTGGGATTTCAATCATTGCGGTGACACCGAGGTCAAGCATTGTTTGCATGCAGAGGTCCCAGCGAACTGGTTGTGCAACTTGGGAAACTAGGCGGCGAACAACCGCGCGACCGTCGTGGACGATTTGACCGTCGGCATTGGAAATCAAACGAATGCGAGGATCGTGGGTGCTCATGGCATTGCCGATTCGGCCAAGCGTCGCGCTGGCGCTTGCCATGTGCTCGGTGTGAAATGCACCGGCCACCTCGAGGGCTCGAACTCGCGCACCCTCTGGTGCTACAAATTTTTCAAGCTGCGCTTTTGTTCCTGCAACAACAATTTGACCGGCGCCATTAATGTTCGCGCAGGTCAGCCCCGCTTGGCTTGCGGCAGCGATGACATCTTCTTGATTCCCGCCAAGGACCGCGGCCATACCGGTTGCGGTGACGGCGGAGGCTTTTGCCATTGCTATGCCGCGTTCGCGAACGAAGACCATTGCTTGCTCAGCAGTAAGAACACCTGCACCAACGGCCGCAGTTATTTCACCAACCGAGTGGCCAGCTCCAGCACCGATTGAGGCAAAAGCTGCCGAGGGATGGGGAAACAGGCTCAGCAGGGTGACCAGTCCGGCACCAACAATGAGTGGTTGGGCAATTGCCGTGTCGCGAATAGTGTCAGCGTCGGAGGTAGTCCCATGGGCGAGTAAATCAACCCCACTCACGAGTGAGAGCCAATCAAGGCGCTCGGCGACACCGGGGACATCCAGCCAAGGGGTGAGGAAACCGGGAGTTTGAGTGCCCTGTCCGGGCGCAACGACTACAAGCACGAGCCTACCTTTGCGTAGATAACCGCTAACTCCGCGCGCCTATGCACCAAGAATTAGCCCGGATCTTTGTAGGAAACCTACAACACTTCAGCTGGCTTGGTTGATTCGGCCAAGGACCAGCGCCAGCCGGACGGTAAATGCATCTCGGGGATCGGTGAGATCGTAACCAATTAAGTCACCAATCCCTTTGATTCGGTAGCGGATCGTATTTGCATGGACAAATAGAGCCCGGGCACTCGCTTCAAGGGATTGCCCGTTCTCCAAGTAACTTTCGGCGGTGTCACGCAAAGTTGGATCATTGCTGAGTGGGTTGTAGATGTTTTCGATGATCTGCGAGCGGGCGTTGTCTTCGCCCATGAGTGCCCTTTCGGCGAGGAGTTCCCCCGCGAATACCGGACGCGGAGCATGTGGCCATGCGCGTGCCGCCGCGACCCCGGACAGGCAGGTCCGGGCTGCAACGCCCAATTCGGCCAGTCCATTGACCGATTCGGTAACAACAACGGGGCCGGGGCCAAAATAGGGGGTCATCAGGCGGTGTGATGCATGTGGGTCAAGGCCGACTCCGCCAATAATGACCAACATCACGGGACCGTGGATCCCGGTGAGTAGGTCTAGGGAATGACTTCTGGCTGCCCGGCGCATCACGGACAGTGATTCTTGATTGTCTGAATCTGGCGGGGAACCGGCTAAGACAAGCGCCGGCCGATCCTGAGCCCAGCCAAGGGCTGCGATTCGGCTGAGAATTTCACTATCGACGTCACTGCGAATCAGGGCATCAAGAATGAGTGCTTCAAGGCGAGCATCCCAGGCCCCCCGTGCTTCAGCCGCTCGCGCATACACTTCGGCGGCGCTAAATGCGACCTCACGGGAGTACTGCAATGTTGCAATGCGGGCATGGGCGAGGTCTTCACCCGTCAAGAAAGTATCGAGTTGGCTTTCTACCGCATCAATTGTTGTGCGCACCAACTCAACAGTTTGTTCAAGGGAAATTACCCGAGCAAGTTCACGCGGTGCCGCCCCGAATACATCGGCGGTGAGTTTCGGCACCGTGGTTTCGGGTGACTTCGCCCAGTTGGAGTACCAGTTCATAAAGGCACCGATGCCGGCCTGAGCAACAACTGCGACCCAAGCCCGCTGATCTGCACTGAGTTCGCGGTACCAGGGAAAAACTTCCATCCGTTTTACAGCCAGCGTTCCCAAGTCCCCTGAGGCAGCCTGCATGCGGGTAATCAAGGAATCGAGATCCTCCATTACAAATGGCTCATTAACCTGTTGTTACACCAATAATGGAACCAACGGCGTAGGTGACCCCGGCAGCGCCAGCGCCCCACAGCAATTGACGCATGGCACTGAAGACAATGCCGCGGCCCGAGAATTTTCCAACAAGTCCACCAACGACGCACAGTGCAATTACTGCTGCAACAATTGCGGTGTAAAAAGCTGCGGATCCTTGAAGGAAAACATAAGGAAGTACCGCAACGCTTGCCCCGATCGTAAATGCAATGAAACTCGAGATGGCGACTTTGACGGGTGAACCCAGTTCATCGGGGTTGAGTCCGAGTTCTTCACGTACCAGAGTGTCCAGAGCGGTTTTTGGGTTGGACATGATTTTGTCCGAGACCGCTTTTGCTTGGGCTCGATCGAGTCCCTTAGCGCGGTAAATAAGCTCAAGCTCTTTTGCTTCTTCTTCAGGCTTTTCCCGCAGCTCGGTAGCTTCCTTTTCGATTTCACGCATGAATAGGTCACGTTGGCTGGCCACGCTGACGTATTCACCGGCTGACATGGAGAACGCGCCCGCAAGAAGCCCGGCGAGGCCGGCGAAAAGCACCGTACCGTTATCTAGGGAGCCATTCAAACTTGCACCGGCGAAGCCCATGACGAGCGCGGTGTTAGAAACCAACCCATCAGAGATTCCAAAGACGGCGGCGCGAACCGACCCGGAAGTATCAACTTTGTGCCAAGGCTCGTACCCTGTTGATGATTTCGCGGCCCGATATGTGATTGTGGGAATTGGAGCGCCCTGCATCATGCTGCGAAAAACTTCTGCATGCTCGCGTTCATCAACCGGCATTGAATCGAGTGCTTCGGGTTCATCGTCGTACATGCCGGCGTTAGCGCCTTCATTTTCCTCCAGTGTTCCCAGAACACTATTCAGGCCTGTTGCGCGGGCCATGTTCACAAGTTTTTGATCCGCTGGGTCAAGCACCATTGGGGCAGGGGGAATATCGACTCCGTACTCGGCGAGCTTTTCCAACCAGTGCTCCGCATGGGCGTCTTCGATATCAGCAAGTTCAATTAATGCTTCGGCGCGATCTCCGGTAACCGTTTCTGCAAGCTGACGGTAAAGCAAAGACGCTTTGCGCTCGGCTTCTAGGTAGCGCAAAAAACGCTTGGGATCATTGCTCATGCTCAGCCCGAGCCCTCCGTGTTTCCTGCTTCTGCTGCCGCAGGATCAAGTAGTTGGTATTTGTTAATCGCTTGCGCGACCATTGACTTCTCGATTTTACCCGATGCGGCGAGAGACGCGAGAGTTTGAACGGTGATGGATTCAGCGTCAACGAGGAAGTGTCGACGAAGGGCACCTCGAGTGTCAGAGAGCCCCCACCCATCGGTGCCCAAGCTGGCAAAGTCGTTGGGGACCCATGAGGCGATTTGGTCCTGTACCGCCCGCATAAAGTCAGAAACTGCAACAACGGGACCGCTCGTGTGGGCTAACCGCTCGGTGACATAAGCCTGACGCGGCTCCTGTTCTGGGTGGAGCAGGTTGTGACGATCAACCGCGAGGCCATCACGCCGTAGTTCATTCCATGAGGTCACCGACCAAACATCTGCACTGACTCCCCAATCCTGGAGCAGCAGGTCCTGGGCCTTGAGGGCCCATGGCACCCCAACGCCACTTGCCAGAATCTGCGCTTTAGGTCCAGATCCTGCGGACTCATTGAGCAAATACATGCCTTTGAGAATCCCGTCAACATCAACGTTCTCCGGTTCGGCCGGCTGCACATATGGCTCGTTATAGATCGTGAGGTAGTAGTAGACGTTTTCTGAGTTTTCACCGTACATTCGACGAAGACCATCTTTAATTATGTGGCCTAGTTCGTATCCGTATGCCGGGTCGTAGGAAACAACTGCGGGGTTGGTGCTCGCCAGCAGAATCGAGTGACCGTCTTCATGTTGCAGTCCCTCACCGTTAAGAGTCGTGCGTCCCGCAGTTGCGCCAAGGACAAACCCGCGCACCATTTGATCGCCTGCCGCCCAGAAAGCATCTCCTGTTCTTTGGAAACCAAACATTGAGTAGAAGACATAAACCGGGATCATGGGTTCGTCATGTGTTGAGTAAGAAGAACCCACGGCGGTGAACGACGCGACCGAACCTGCTTCGTTGATGCCCTCATGCAAAATCTGGCCGTCAATTGCCTCTTTGTAGGAGAGCAGCAAATCACTGTCAACGGATTCGTATTGTTGACCGTGCGGTGAATAGATCTTGGCTGTCGGGAAAAGTGAATCGATTCCGAAAGTGCGCGCTTCGTCGGGGATGATCGGAACAAAGCGAGCGCCGATGTTTTCATCTTTGATGAGATCTTTGAAAAGTCGAACGAATGCCATGGTTGTCGCGATTGGTTGATTCCCCGACCCGCGCTTCATCACGTCGTAGACCTTGTCGCCGGGTAGCACCAATGGCCGCGACTTCTCACGGCGCTGGGGGAGTGAGCCTCCCAGTTGACGGCGTCGCTCCATCATGTACTGGAGATTCTCGTCTTTTAGCCCTGGGTTGTAATAGGGGGGCAGGTAGGGATCGGCTTCCAATTGGGCATCAGAGATGGGAATGCTTAACCGGTCACGGAAGTCTTTGAGGTCTTCCAATGACAGTTTTTTCATTTGATGGGTTGAGTTGCGCCCCTCAAAGCTTGAGCCAAGTTTCCAGCCTTTCACCGTTTTAGCAAGGACGATTGTTGGCTGGCCTTTTGTTTCCGTTGCTGACTTGTATGCCGCATACATCTTGCGGTAATCGTGGCCACCTCGGGAAAGATTCCAGATGTCATCGTCGGACCAGCCCTGAACGAGTTTGGCGGTACGTGGATCGCGACCAAAGAAGTTCTCCCGAATGTATCCACCGTCATTTGCCTTGTAAGTCTGGAAGTCACCATCATGTGTGGTGTTCATCAGGTTCACCAAGGCACCGTCACGATCAGCTGCCAGGAGTTCATCCCATTGACGACCCCACACAACCTTGAGAACATTCCAGCCAGCCCCACGGAAAAGTGATTCAAGTTCTTGAATGATCTTGCCGTTACCGCGAACTGGACCGTCAAGTCGCTGCAAGTTGCAGTTCACCACAAAGATCAGATTGTCGAGTTCTTCGCGGGCGGCGAGACTAATTGCGCCAACGGCCTCAACCTCGTCCATCTCGCCGTCACCGAGAAAAGCCCACACTTTTTGGCCCGAGGTGTCGGCAAACCCGCGGTTCTGCAAATATTTATTAAAGCGAGCCTGGTAAATCGCATTGAGTGGACCAATCCCCATGGATACCGTGGGGAATTGCCAAAATGATGGCATGAGACGCGGATGCGGGTAGGAAGGAAGTCCGCCCCCTGGGTGGGAAAGTTCTTGGCGGAATCCATCCATCTGGGTCTCGGTGAGGCGACCCTCGATAAATGCCCTGGCATAGATGCCGGGGGATGCGTGACCCTGATAAAAAATCTGGTCGGCGCCTTCGGCGTGGTCAGGACCTTTGAAAAAGTGGTTGAAGCCAACTTCGTACAAGGTCGCCGAGCTGGCATAGCTTGAAATGTGTCCACCCACGGAGACTCCGGGGCGCTGGGCACGGTGCACCATGATTGCCGCATTCCAGCGGATCATTGCTCGAATCCTGCGCTCCACAAATTCATCGCCGGGGAACCAGGGCTCGTTATCGGGGGCAATGGAATTTATGTAGTCGGTACTACGAAGGCTTGGTACTCCAACGTTATTTTCCGCAGCCCGGCGAAGAAGTTCCAACATGAGAAAGCGAGCTCGGTAATTACCACCTGATTCAACCAGACCGTCAAAGGACTCGAGCCACTCTTGGGTTTCAGCCGGGTCAACGTCAACATATTGAGTGGGCAGACCACCTGCGAGAAGTGGCGAAAGGGGATTTGGCATGAGCGTTGCCTCTCAGTTCTCACCTGCAGGATCGCTGCGAGTGAATGTGCGAGTGAATATAGTCGTATGGCAATTCGAGTAGTGCCCATTCTGCCGTGGCCCATATCTTACGACGGGCAGGGTTCGCCGGTGAACACCGTGAGCACCGTGAGCACCGTGAACTCTGTGGACACTGTGGACACTGCGGAGTTTCGATAGACTGTCTCGGTGACCTCTACGCAGAACAAGTTTTTAGATCTTTGCCCAATCCACTTGCCAAATGCCTTCGACTTGGGTGAACTATCCCTGTGAGCGCGTCATCCCAGGCCCTGGAACGGGCCACCCGACTTTCATTTACTCCGGGCCAGATTGTGCAAGAATTAGGTTACGACACGGATTGTGACGCGGATTTGCGCGATGCCGTTGTTGAAATCATTGGTTCTGACCTAGTTGATCTGGATTTTGATGAAGTCGTCGATGCAGCCTTGTTGTGGTTCCGCGAGGACGACGGTGATCTCACCGATGCACTCGTTGATGCAATCAGCCCATTAGCCGATCAAGGGGTTGTTTGGCTTCTTACGCCGAAGCCTGGTCGCGAGGGGCATATTGAGCCGGAAGACATCACCGACGCTGCCCAGACCGCGGGCTTACGCCAGACAAGCACCATTAGCGCTGGGGAGAATTGGCAGGGGACTCGTTTGGTGGCACCGCGCGCTAAGCGTTAGTGTTCAAGTCATGCCCCTAAGTATCGGCGACCGCGCCCCGGAGTTCACCCTGTCAAATCAATTCGGCGAGAGTGTTTCCCTCTCTGATTTCCACGGCAAGAAGAATGTAGTTGTCATGTTCTACCCATTCGCGTTCACGGGAATCTGCACGGGCGAACTGTGCACAATTCGTGATCGCCGTGCGGATTTCATCAACGACGACACTGAAGTGCTCAGCATCTCTTGCGACCCAGTCCCGAGTTTGAAAGTTTTCTCGGAACAGGAAAAATTCACGCACAGTCTTCTCAGCGACTTTTATCCCCATGGTGCCGTTTCACAGGAGTACGGAGCATTCCTGGAAGACAAAGGTTTCGCGACCAGAGCCGCCTACGTTATCGACAAAGAAGGAATCATCCGCTGGTCGGTTGTTAACGGCCCGGGTGAAGAGCGCAACGCTGATGATTACGCAGCAGCATTGGCTGAACTTTCTTAATCTTCTTCGTTTGTAATGTCTAGAGTAGAAGTGTCATCGGTTTCGCGAATTGACGCTTTATTAATCTGATTCACGTGTGAGACGATCCCACCGATTAGTGCAATTTGTGCGGTCATGTCTGCGCCACGCACCGCTTGGTGGGCGGCAGTCATGCCGATACTTTGAGTTGGGTCATCGTTTGCGAGGTTCCCTGCCGCCAACTCGAGCAGGTCGGCAAGAGGTGAAAGTGCTGCCTTGGGGATTTGAGTACTTGAATGTGAGCGTGTTGCGCTGCGAAGGTCGTTCGCAATATTGAGAACTCGGGCGCTCATCACCTGGTTGGCTCGAAGTAATTCCTTGAGTGAGTTCAAATCAACACTGTTGATCCGCGGACTCCAACGTGAGTGTTTAGACAAGTCCTCGTATTGAGCGGCGAGTCCTAGAACTCTATTGCGCAGTTCCACTGCTTGGTCATGCCACGCGGTTGCATCGTCTTTAGTTGGCTCACCTCGTAGATCGGTTGCAATGCGGGCTAGTACTTCAGCGAGCTGGACCTGTACTGCATTTAGACCTGCAGCCAGTTTTTGGGTATCTCGAGTTGGTGATGCAAGAAAAGATGCAACTAAAGCAAACAGTGCGCCGATAACCACACCGGTGAAACGTTCGAATGCTAACTCGGTTGTTAAATGCGAGCCAACCACCAAAATAACCGTGACTGCCAAACTAGCCGCGACCGCCGGTGATTCAGCTGGATTGCTGTACTGCATCAAACGCGCCATAACAAAACTCAAAGCAACAAGAAGCAGAATTACTATCGCGCCGCTACCAATGAAGGAAACTATGACAAGCGCAACTGTGGCGCCAACGAGCGCGCCCAGCAGTTGAATCGACGTTTCCTTTGCTGCGTGGTGGAAAGTTACCCGCGTTGCAACGATCGCGGTGATGGCGGCTGGGACGGGGGATGCATAGGGGATTGCCTCGCTCACCAAATAAGCGAAGAAGGCTGCAAATGAGGTGAGGACTGCCAGTCGAACGTAGGTTGTTGGCTTAAAGCGTTTGAGACGGATCACGCTTCAGTATTGCAGGGTGAGATTTCACCACGTTAAGGTGCTTGTAGCCAGCAGGTCAGCTTCGCTGCGGTCATGGGTGACATGAATTGTCGGGATTCCCTCGCTAGTCACCAGGTTTTTTACATCAGATAACAGGCGTAACCGGGTCTCAGGGTCAAGGGCGCTGTATGGCTCGTCAAGTAAGAGCACGGCCGGCTTTGCTGCAATTGCCCGCGCGAGTGCAACCCGACCTGCTTGCCCACCGGAAAGTTGCCACGTTTTCTGGCCAGCGATTTCGCCGAGCCCAACCCAGTCAAGAAGTTCGGTAGCCCG
>CANMNM010000042.1 GCA_947499275.1 Actinomycetota bacterium
GTTTCCCGTATGAAACCAGGTTCAGTCTTGGTTGATATCGCGATCGATCAGGGTGGTTGCTTCGAGGATTCCCGTCCAACTACACATGCGGAACCCACCTATGAGGTGCACAACTCGGTTTTTTACTGCGTAGCCAACATGCCGGGCGCCGTGCCCCACACCTCCACCTATGCGTTAACAAATGTGACCCTGCCATATGCAGTCGCCCTAGCTGATAAAGGCTGGAAGGGGGCCTTGATTGAGGATCCAGCGTTGGCATTGGGCTTAAACGTCCACAATCACAAAGTCACCTACGCAGCGGTCGCGGAATCTTTCGACTACCCACTTGTCAATATCGCTGAGGTACTCGCCTGAACGTAGAGCGGGCAATACGCGGTTACCTCGATCATGTCAGTATTGAGCGAGGGCTTTCCGCCAACACTGTCAGCGCCTATACGCGAGATTTGGTTCGGTATCAGAATTGGTGTCAAGAGCACGATCTTGTAACACTTGATGACATCGATGTTAACGCGATAAGTGATTTCGCAACCTCACTTTCACCTCACCTTAGTGCTGCAAGCGCTGCCAGAACAGTGGTGTCTGTTCGGGGTTTCCATAAGTTTTGTGTCTCTGAAGACTGGACCGTGGCAAATCCGGCTGTTGATGTTCACCCCGTTTCGATACCGCGCCGGCTACCAAAAGCGATGCCTTATGAGTCCATTCTGCTTCTCATCGCCGCAACTGATGTAAGTGATCTGCCACATCGTGATAGGTCAATTATGGAATTGTTATACGGCACCGGAATGCGCATTTCGGAGTTAACCAATTTAAGTATCGATGACATTGATCCGGACTCCGGAACCGTGGTCGTAACGGGAAAGGGCAATAAGCAGCGACTGATCCCTGTCGGCACCTATGCGATTGAGGCCGTCAAGGAATATGTCCATGGGGAGCGACAAGACTTGGTAGGCAAGGGATCGGGGAGCCACAAGCTCTTCCTCAACCGTCGTGGGAAACCACTTTCTCGTCAAAGCGCCTGGGAATGTGTCAATCAAGCTGCACTACAAGCCGATATCCTGGGCGTTAGTCCACATAGCCTTCGACACAGTTACGCCACTCACCTACTCGAGCGTGGAGCCGATGTCCGCACGGTCCAGGAACTGCTGGGGCACGCCTCGGTGACCACTACACAGGTGTACACCCTTGTGACCGTCGACACTCTTCGAGAGATCTATGCCGCGTCGCACCCAAGAGCTCACTGATCTGCCCTGCCATCACTGATGGGCGCGGTCGGCCATGCCAATCGGGGGAATAATTGTCAGGACACAGTAGGCTTGAGCCCATCATGAGCGAGGAATTTGAAGACACCAACTTGGCGGTCATCCCTGAGCCACCCGCGTTGAAAAAACATGGCCCAGCTCGGGTGATTTCCATGGTCAACCAAAAAGGTGGCGTTGGTAAAACGACATCAACCGTGTCCCTAGGGGCGGCCTTGGCTGGTTACGGTCGTAATGTGCTCCTCGTCGACTTCGATCCCCAAGGTGCCCTTTCCGTCGCTTTAGGCATGAATCCAAATGAGATGGAACTCTCGATCTACAACCTCCTGACCCAAAAAGATTGTCATATTGGCGACGTAATCGTGAATACTCGCGTGCCGGGCCTTGACCTTGTGCCGAGCAACATTGATCTATCGGCAGCTGAAGTGCAACTGGTCAGCGAGGTGGGCCGAGAGTACTCACTTCAAAGGGTGATCGCACCCATCGTCGATGACTACGATTTCGTTCTCATCGATTGTCAGCCATCTTTGGGCTTGTTAACCCTCAATGCACTTACGGCAAGTACCGAAGTGATCATTCCTATGGAGTGTGAGTACTTTGCATTACGGGGCGTGGCCATGCTCAAGGACACGGTTGAGAAGGTCGTAACACGGCTCAACCCGGATCTTCGAATAGTCGGTGTGCTGCCGACCATGTATGACCCGAGAACATTGCACAGTCGCGAGGTTCTGGAGTCAGTCACAGAGGCGTTCGGTGAGACGGTTTTTTCGACAACTATAAATCGAACTGTGAAATTCCCAGACTCAGCTGTTGCGGGTGAACCCATAACGACATTTGCACCGAGTAGCAGCGGAGCACAGGCGTATCGCAGGTTGGCGCGCGAGGTGCTTGCCAGGTGAATTGTTAGGTGAGCACTGAAGTCGTCGATGAAAGCATCACTGTAAAAGAAGGTTTCTCCGTACGCGTTGGGGACTTTGAGGGCCCATTTGACCTCTTGCTCTCGCTCATTTCCAAACACAAACTTGAAGTAACTGAACTGGCCCTACATACGGTCACTGACGAGTTCATCTCCCATATTCGAGGACAGGGTGAAAACTGGGACCTCGACGAAACTAGTAGTTTCCTTGTCGTTGCAGCTACGCTCCTGGATCTCAAGGCGGCCAGGCTTCTCCCACGCGGCGAAGTCGAAGACGAAGAAGATTTGGCATTACTCGAGGCCAGAGATTTGTTATTTGCTCGAATTTTGCAGTATCGGGCCTACAAAGAAATTACCGTACTGTTCACACAAATGATGGGAACAGCGAGTAAATCCTTTCCTCGCACGGTGGGGCTCGAGCCACAATTCGCAGAATTGCTCCCCGAAGTCTTGTTGGGGATCGGCCCCGATCAGTTTGCGGCCATGGCCGCACTAGCGCTTGCCCCCAAGCCCATCGAAGAAGTTGGTCTTGGACACATCCATGTTCAGCGGGTGAGTGTCCGGGAGCAGGCAGCAATCATTGTTGAAAGACTTCGGCGAGTGGGAACCTCCACTTTTCGGGCGCTCACCCAAGACTGTGACACCACGCTCTTAATTGTTGGCCGTTTCCTAGCATTGCTTGAGTTATACCGGGAGCAGGCAGTGCTGTTCGAGCAAATCTCACCGCTGGGAGATCTCACTGTTCGGTGGGTCGGACAAAATGAAGGTGACATCGATGTAACCGACGAATTTGACATTGAGCGGGACGTAGATGCAGAAGTACAAACCGAAGAGACTGCAACACAAGAATTAGGAGAAGTCGATGAGTGAGTTGGTCGAAGAAGTCACGGAAGAAGTGGTCGAGGAGGCGTCAGAACTTGGTGCCCCGAGTCTCAGTGCCGCAATAGAGGCACTCTTGCTGCTCACCGACGAGCCCATGCCTGCGATGGAACTGGCTCAAATAACAAAAGAGCCTCTTCCTGATGTTGAAAAAACACTCAAAGATTTGTCGGCGCAATACACCGAAGCAATGCGTGGATTCGATTTACGGGAAGTTGCCGGTGGGTGGCGTTTTTATACTCGCAGCGAGTGCTCACCGTTAATCGAACGCTGGGTTGTTGACGGGCAGCAGGCGAAATTGACCCAAGCCGCACTGGAAACCCTGTCGGTGATTGCCTACCGTCAGCCGGTTACACGTGGCCGGGTTAGCGCCGTACGAGGAGTAAATGTTGACGGTGTGATAAAGACTCTTCTCACGCGAGGCCTTATTCAGGAGGCGGGAACCGAAAATGAATCCGGGGCAATTTTTTATAAAACAACATCTTTCTTCCTCGAGCGTCTAGGTATCTCCTCACTCGAAGATTTGCCGCCACTTGCAGAACACATCCCCGACCTCGCAGACCTGGACGCGGTGTTGGAGTCGGTCGCATCCGGTGACTGATACCGAAATCAGACTTCAGAAGGTGCTGGCCGCAGCCGGGATCGGGAGTCGCCGCTCATGTGAAATCTTGATTGACCAGGGACGCGTCAGCATTAATGGCGAACCTGTGCGTGAGCAAGGCCGTCGGGTGGACCCGGAAGTCGACATCATTCACGTCGACGGCGAACGGCTTCAAACTAAGGCTGAGGTCGTGGTGTACGCGTTGAATAAGCCAAAGGGCGTGTTAACCACCATGGTTGATGACCAAGGGCGCGCATGTGTTGGCGACTATGTCACCGAACTGGAACAACGAGTTTTCCACGTGGGCAGACTCGATGCCGACACCGAAGGATTGCTCCTTCTCACTAATGACGGTGAATTGGCAAATCGACTGATTCATCCAAGTTTTGGAGTAGACAAAACCTACATTGCCACCGTCAAAGAACTCACGAACAAGGCACTCGCCGAACTGACGAGTGGAGTTTTATTGGACGATGGAACGGCACAAGCCACCAAGGCTCGGATAACTGATAGAACAAAGAATTCGGTGATGGTTGAGCTGGTCATTCACGAGGGTCGTAATCGCATCGTGCGTCGCATGTTTGACGCTGTCGGATCTCCAGTAACAGCCCTCGTCCGCACAAAAATAGGCCCGGTGGCCTTAGGACAGCAAAGACCCGGGATTCTCAGGGTCATCAGTGGGCCACAGTTGCGTGCCCTTTACACCGCTGCCGGTCTGTAAACCACCTGATTAGACTCCAACAATGGCGATACGAGCGATCAGAGGTGCTACCTGCCTCAGTGCGAATAATGTTGAAGAAATGAACGAGGCGGTTGCGGAGTTGATTGACCAAATGCTCAATCGCAACAAGATCTCTGAGGACGCTGTCATCAGTATTTTTCTTACCGGGACACCAGATCTCACTTGCGCATTTCCGGCCGCCGGAATTCGGATCCATGGTCTCACTGACGTGCCATTGATGTGTGCTCAGGAGATGAATGTTGATGGAGCACTAGAGCGTGTTATCCGAATCATGGCGCAAGTAGAAACTGATCAAAGCCGCAGCGAAGTGGAGCACGTGTACCTGCGTGGTGCCGAAGTGCTGAGGGTGGATCTCACGAAATCTCGCAATAAGGACACGCATGGCGCCTAGTGTCCACATTATTGGTTGTGGACTCATCGGGACATCAATCGCTCTATCCCTGAACAAATGCGGTTACTCAGTGAGCATTGAGGACATCAACTCGGATCACGTCAGGCAAGCTCTGCACATGGGGCTGCCTGAAACTTCCGCGGTGAAACAGCAGCGACCAGAAATTGTCTTCGTCTGTGTTCCACCTAGTGCGGCAGCCCAGACTCTCAATGAAGCTTTCCGCACTTACGGCAAGTCATTGCTTCTCGATGTTAGTTCAGTTCGTAATTCGATCATTGAGGAACTTGATGTTGAGCTCACCCAGAGTGGTCGGGTTATGGGTGCTCATCCAATGGCGGGTCGCGAAGTGGCAGGTCCTGGTGCGGCTCGTGCCGATCTGTTTCAAAATCGAATATGGGTGTTGACGCAGGGTAACTCCGAGTCACAGGCACAAGCGACCGAACTTGTCACCCACATGGGCGGTGCGGTTGTCACTATGAACCCCGAGGATCACGATCGTGCGGTTGCTCTGATCTCACATGTCCCGCAACTCGTCTCGAGCACCCTTGCAGCCCAGTTATTGGATGCCGATCAAATCGATCTGTCAATCTCAGGCGCAGGGTTAGCCGATTCAATCCGTATCGCGGGATCGGATCCCCAGTTATGGGGTGATATTTTGCAAGGGAATGCTGCCGAGATTTCACGGGTACTTCGCAAGGTGAGCATTGAACTTGACGAGCTGTCCACGGCCCTTGAAACCCGTGACCGGGAACGGGTTGAACTCACGCTTCGAGCAGGGAATGAAGGGAAACTGCGGATTCCCGGAAAGCACGGAACAGGGCAGAATCGATTTGAATCGTTAAATGTCATGATCTCCGATCAGCCAGGTGCACTCGCTGAACTGTTTTCCGGTGTTGGCGCACTCAACATCAACCTTGAAGATGTGCGAATAGAGCACGTTATGGGCGCTCCAAGCGGAATCGTGCAACTCTTTGTACCGGTAGGGCAATCAGAAGTCCTAGAGCAGGGACTGCAGGATCAGGGTTTTGATACCCGAGGACGCCAATGACGACAAAGACTCTTGCCCTCGACGGTCCGGCTGGGTCAGGAAAGTCCTCCGTGAGTCGGGCAGTTGCTCAACGGCTTGGCTGGGTCATGCTGGATACCGGCGCAATGTATCGAGCAATCACCTGGGCTGTGCTTCATGCCAATATTGATCTCGAGGACCAGGAGGCGGTTGCACAGCGAGCGTTGAGCACGGCAATCGAGATCACGACGGATCCAGAGGTTTTCAATATCTCGGCAAACGGTGAAGATGTCACTCGCGCAATTCGCTCACCAGAGGTGACCGCCGCTGTCAGTGCGGTAAGTGCGGTGCCGGAAGTGCGTGAACTCCTTGTCCAACTTCAGCGTGAGGCGGTGATAAATTCACCTTTTGGGATAGTGATTGAGGGACGAGATATTGGCACCGTTGTCCTACCCGATTCCAAGCTCAAGGTGTTCCTCACCGCGACCCCCGAGGCCCGGGCAAAAAGACGCAGCCTTGAGGTTAACCCGCAAGCCGATAACCAGATGATTGCCCAAACCCAAGAGGAATTGTTGAGCCGTGATGCGAAGGACTCCGACCGTGAGCACTCACCTTTGAAGCCGGCTCAGGACTCTCACATCCTGGACACGAGTGAGCTGAGCCTGGAACAAGTGATAGATCAGTTGGTTATCTTGGCTCACAAAACGTATTCTTGAGGGCGCATTCAGAAGCCCTCTGCGCACTCGAGCAGCGCACCTGTGTACTTTGGGGAGTCGTCGCAGTGGCGCGGACCCAAGTGAAATCGATTTAAATGTGAAGGCGAGCGAGCAGCGATATGGATGACAACGAATTCGAACCGGGTGATCCGGCAGACTTTATAGACGATACATCTGATTTTGAGCCGATGGATGAGGATGCCTTACTTGCGGCTGCACTGATAGCAGTCCGTGAGGAATTTGGTGATTTTGATGGTGACCTAGCGGATCTTGCATCAACCGCAAATCTCCCAGTTGTGGCAATTGTGGGTCGTCCCAATGTGGGCAAATCAACCCTGGTGAACCGCATGATCGGGCGCAGGGAAGCCGTTGTAGAAGACGTGCCGGGTGTGACGCGCGATCGGGTGAGTTACGAGGCTGAGTGGAATGGCCGAAAGTTCCTTGTGATGGACACTGGCGGCTGGGAGCGCAACACGCGGGGTATCCACGCTCAGATTGCAGCTCAAGCCGAGCGCGCCATTAACGAATCCGACGTTGTCGTGTTCGTAGTTGATGCAATGGTCGGTGCAACGACATCTGATGAATATGTTGTGGAAGTTATCCGCAAATCCGGTAAACCTGCAATTCTTGTTGCTACGAAAGCCGATGATCACAATGCTGAACTTGAAGCAACAGCACTATGGGGACTAGGGCTGGGGGAGCCGCATCCGGTTTCGGGCCTACACGGCCGACGTTCGGGAGACCTTCTCGACGCAATCGTGAAAGTACTTCCTGAGACAGGTTCAGGTCAAAGCAAGGAAGGGGCGCCCCGAAGAGTGGCGCTTCTTGGCAAGCCAAATGTGGGTAAATCTTCACTACTCAATGCCCTTGCCGGCTCAAATCGAGTCGTGGTCGATGACGTAGCGGGAACTACGGTTGACCCTGTCGATGAACTTGTCGAAATAAAAGACCGGCTGTGGTGGTTTGTTGACACCGCAGGGATTCGGCGTCGGGCGAAGGAAGCTTCCGGTCATGAGTATTACGCAACACTGAGAACTCAGGCGGCACTTGATCGCGCTGAGGTAGCGATTGTCCTCGTTGATGCGTCTGAACCATTGAGCGAACAGGATCAGCGAATAATCACCATGGTGATTGAGTCGGGGCGGGCTCTGGTCATCGCTTTTAACAAGTGGGATCTGACAGATGAGGACCGACGGGGATACCTGGCAAAAGAGATTGATCGGGATTTGGCGTCAGTTGCTTGGGCTCCAACGGTCAATATCTCGGCTAAGACGAAGCGTCATGTGGAAAAATTGGCGCCGGCGCTCGAATTAGCCCTGGACAACTGGGATTCCCGCATTCCAACCGGTGCATTGAACCGGTTTATTGCAGACTTAACGGCAGCACATCCCCATCCACTGCGTGGTGGCAAGCAGCCCCGCATCCTCTTTGGCACCCAAGTTTCCGCGTCACCGCCAACATTCGCTCTGTTTACTACCGGGTTCCTAGAGGCGGGATACCGCAGATTTATCGAACGACGGTTGCGTGAGGACTTTGGGTTTGATGGCACCCCCATCCGAATCGTCATGCGCGTCCGCGAAAAGCGGTCTCGCCGCTAGAGGTGCTCAATTGGTTTCGCAATCATGAGATAGGGTTGCGACTCGTGTCGCGGGCTGTGGCGCAGTTTGGTAGCGCGTCCGGCTGGGGGCCGGAAGGCCGCAGGTTCAAGTCCTGTCAGCCCGACAAAGATGGTTCGGTTGCGAAGGCTTAAATCACGGCCATGATGACGGCAATGATGAGCGAAGCAATGGCGAAGTACCACAGCACCACACCGATCGCGGCAATGCGAAGAGGTGCCCGGTACTCGCCTGCAGCGATGGAGAATGCCCGATGGTAAATCGTGTGAAAACCCGTGGCAGCCCTGCGTGCATCACCGGAAGGATCGCGTTGGGACCAGTAGCCTCGCTCACTGGACAAACCCAGTAGCACGAAGACAAGCCCAAATATGAAAAAGGCGATGGCAAAGAATACGACGGTCTCGGTTGCGATACTCACGCATGAACCCTACTGGGCCTAAAGTATGGGGGTGCAGCGACTCGTAGACGTGTTCCCGTCGGTCAGTGCAAGCCAGATCGTTGCAGAGTTGACCCCGCCACAGCAATTCGCCGATTCCAGTTTTGGAAACTACATCCCGAGTCAAGATGAACCGACGCAAGTTGCTGCGCGCGAAGGCGTCAACGTGTTCTCGCAACGGGTGGGAGGACCTGCACCCAAAGGATTCTTTAAGAAAAATAAGGCCCCTGAAGGC